>NZ_JBQSVC010000002.1:0-209261 GCF_052376035.1 Halomonas sp. AOP7-E1-9 | reverse complement strand
CTAGGGCTGGCCTTGGGCGTTGTGTCACCGGCGCTGGCCGATGTGCTGGAGCAGTTACTGTGGCCGCTGTTAGGCCTTTTGATGTACACCACCTTTAGCCAGATTCCTTTGCTTAGCGTGGCGCGCGGCCTTACCGACGGCCGCTTTATGACGGCGCTGCTAGTGGGCAACTTTATCGCCATTCCGGCCTTTCTGGGGCTGGTGGTCGCTTGGCTGCCGCTCTCACCTGCGGTATTGGCCGGCGTCTTGCTGGTACTGCTGGTGCCCTGCACCGACTGGTTTATCAGTTTTACTCACTTGGGCAAGGGAGATGCGCCCCGCGCTGTCGCGGCCGCTCCGCTGCTGCTACTGGTGCAGATGGTCGCTCTACCTATTTATCTCTGGCTCTTTCTGGGATCGGAGTGGTTTCATCTGGCACTCTCCACCTCACTAATCGTTGCCTTTGCGGGCCTTATCCTGTTTCCCTTGGCGCTTGCCGGGCTAACGGAATTTGCTGCTACTCGGCATAGGCGCACCAAGCGCGCCATCTATCACCTGGGCATACTGCCCGTGCCACTGCTTGCCTTTGTGGTCTTTATTATTGCAACGTCACAGGTCAACCATCTGGGCGGGCTGTATCATGTGATGACTCAGGTCATGTTGATCTTCATGGTTTTTTTAGTGTTTGCGGGCTGGCTGGGTCGTGCGCTGGGCAGGCTGTTCCGTTTGCCAACCGCCAGTGCCCGCACGCTGGCTTTTAGCTTTGGCACACGCAACTCGTTTGTCATGCTGCCCATCGCCTTGGCTCTGCCTGGCGCATGGCAACCCGCAGTCGTAGTGATTATTTTTCAGTCACTGGTAGAGCTTTTTGGAATGATCTTCTATCTACGCTGGGTACCCGGTAAATTGCTGCCTGACCGTGAGCGAGGCAGCTAGCTAACCCGCGCGTATCCTCCCGCTACACCCTGTTTGCTGAACACCAGTTGCCACAGCTGAATCTCACGTGCTCTAAAGGCTCCCGCACAACTCAACAGGTAGTAGCGCCACATACGATAAAACGTTGGATTAAACTGACCTTTAAACTGGGGCCAATTGGCTTCGCTATTGTGATACCAGGCCATCAGCGTTTTATCGTAGTCAGCTCCAAAGTTATGTATATCTTCCACCACAAAAAGCGTTTCAGCCGCATCGGTAATATGGCTTAAGGTAGGCAACTCGCCATTCGGAAAAATGTATTTATCGATCCAGGGGTCGGACATCGTCGTACCAAGGTTTTTGCCAATCGTATGAAGCAAGAAAAGGCCTTCATCCTTTAGGCAGCGACTGACCACTTCCATATAGGCGCGATAGTTTTTACGGCCCACATGTTCGAACATGCCAATACTAACAATACGATCAAATCTTTCAGTTTCATCGCGGTAATCCTGTAAACGGAACTCTACCGGCAAGCCTTTTTTGATCAATCGTTTACCAAAATCCGCCTGCTCTTTGGAGATGGTCAGGCCGACACACTCAACGCCATAATGCTCGGCCGCATAAGCCATAAAGCTCCCCCACCCACAGCCGATATCAAGTACGCGCATACCCGGTGCTAACTGCAGCTTTCGGCAAATTAAGTCCAGCTTCGCCTCTTGTGCTTCATCTAGCGTGCACGCGTCTTTCCAATAACCGCAGGTATACGTCATACGCTGGTCAAGCATGGCCGCATAAAACTCATTGCCAAGATCGTAGTGCTTCTCGCCCACTTCCCAAGCCCGCTTAACGCTTTGTCGGTTTAACAACCGAGTACGCAACGCGTGATAAATCAATTGCGTGGGCTTAATACGTTGATGCAATTGCGCGCGCAGCAAGCGGGTAAAAAATACGTCCAACCGATCGCAGTCCCAGTCCCCCTGCATATAGCTTTCACCTAAGCCCAGATTGCCACGCGCTAGTGCATTTTCGATCACACCAGGCGCTTTAAGCTGCATATCCCAAGGGCGATCGCCGTTGAACTGTATATCAGCCTGGGCCATTAGGCTGGCTGCAAAGCGATGAGAGGAAGAGGTGGGATTAAACGGCTGTGATGTTCGTTCAAGCGTGGGTAGATTCACGTCAGGCTCCTTACGCTACTCAAGAGATGAATAGTTCAAGACACTCTTAAATAAACATAGAAGCTCATTTCAGCATTTGCAGATTTTAATTTTTCCCTTTTTCATTGTTAAAAAGTCGCTCTACTAACCCGTAGCAAAGCGACTTACCGTAGGAACACAAAAGAGACTTAGCGCAAAATAAGAACGGGGATACGGCTGCTACGCAGCATCGCTGTCGTCGTGCTGCCAACCAACAAGTGGCGGATGCGCGAGTGCCCATAAGCGCCCATGACCAAGAGGTCAATGGCGTGCTCTTGTTCGTAGGTTTGCAGCACATCATCTACATTGCCGTTGCGGATAGCGCCTTCTGCCTTGTGGCCTGCTTCACGTAGGGTGCCTAGCGCCCAACCAAGCTCCAGGCGATTCTCTGCATTGTCCGTATCCACCAGTAGTACATGGCACTCGCTGCCTGAAAACAGTGGCGAACGGGCTAGCATTTCCACACCTTTGCGAGCCGTTTTGCTGCCATCATACGCAATCAATACTTTTTCAGGCTGCTTGAACGTGGCGGGCACCATCAAAATAGGGCGATGCATTTCACGCACCACCCGCTCAAGGTTGGAGCCAAGATGCTCGCTGGCTTGATGAGCCGTCTCGCCGCGCTTACCCATCACCAGCAGGCGCATTTCATTTTCAAGCCCGACCAGTGTTTCCACCAAAGTACCGTTCAGTTGGCGAGTAACGGCGTCGCTAACGCCCTCTTCAACGGCGCGCGCTTGGGCTGCTTCCAGCATCAACCTGCCCTGTTCGCGGTTGACCTTGGCACGCTTCTCATCAAGGCCCATCAACTCCTCCAGCAAGCGCTCGCGGGCGCCAAAAAACAGCTGGCCCGAAAGATCCGGCTCGCCTGGCACTTCTGAATGGTTATCGGCCACATGCACAAAGGTTAGCGGCGCGCCCAGCGCAAGGCTTGCCCAAGAAGCGTAATCGCAAACGCCTTGCGAAAACCGGGAACCATCAATTGCGGCAACTACATGTTCCGGCATGCTGCTCTCCTTTATTAGATGCTTAGTGGCCATCCATCAGTTTTTCGACCGCCTTTGGATCGTTGTGCATCGCGTAGCGGTCAACCACCGTGGCGCTGGCTTCGCTCATCCCAACCAACACGACGTCAGTGCCTTCACGGCGGAACTTGATAACGACCCGATCAAGTGCCTGTACAGCGGTAACATCCCAGAAGTGCGCGTTGGATACATTGATCGTTACCTTGTCCAGGCTCTCCTTGAAATCAAACGCCGCCATAAAGCGCTCGGAAGAGGCGAAGAAGACCTGCCCAACGACCTGATACTCACGCTCCCGGCCCGCCTCTATCTCAGTAGAGCCGATGTACATGATATTGCCAACTTTATTGGCAAAAAACAGCGCCGCCAGCAGCACGCCAACAAAGACCCCGATCGCCAGGTTATGGGTACTTACGGTCACAGCGACCGTCGCCAACATGACAATATTGGTACTGAGAGGATGCTTTTTAATATCCCGAATCGACGCCCAGCTAAAGGTGCCTATCGACACCATGATCATGACAGCTACCAGCGCGGCCATGGGGATTTGTGAGACCCAGTCGGCGAGAAACACGACCAACAGCAGCAGTACAACGCCCGCAATCAATGTGGATAGCCGCGTACGGCCACCGGATTTAATATTGATCACCGACTGACCAATCATGGCACAACCTGCCATACCACCCAGCAACCCGGCACCAATATTGGCAACACCCTGGCCTTTGCACTCGCGGTTTTTATCACTCGAGGTGTCAGTTAGATCGTCCACAATGGTCGCTGTCATCATCGATTCCAGCAGACCCACCACACACAGCATCAAGGCGTAAGGCAGAATAATCATCAAGGTTTCAAGGTTAAGCGGGACATTCGGCCACAGGAAAATCGGCAGCGTATCGGGAAGTTCGCCCATATCACCCACCGTGCGAATATCCATACCGCTCACCATATACACAATGGTTAACACCACGATGCACACCAGTGGCGAGGGTAGCATTTTACCGATCACCGGCAGATAAGGGAATAAATAGATAATGCCTAAACCGGCCAGGGTCATGACATACACATGCCAAGTGACATTGGTTAGCTCAGGTAACTGGGCCATAAAGATCAAAATGGCCAACGCATTCACAAAGCCAGTAACGACCGAGCGCGACACAAAGCGCATTAGCTCAGCGAGTTTTAAATACCCGGCAATAATCTGAAACACCCCGGTTAGAAGTGTTGCCGCCAGCAAGTACTCAAGGCCATGCTCGCGCACCAGCGTGACCATCAATAGCGCCATGGCGCCAGTGGCCGCAGAGATCATCCCCGGCCGCCCACCGGTAAAGGCGATAATCACCGCAATACAGAACGAGGCATAAAGACCTACTTTCGGGTCGACGCCTGCGATAATCGAGAACGCGATCGCTTCGGGAATCAGCGCCAGCGCGACGACCAGGCCCGAAAGAGTGTCGCCTTTAATATTGGAAAACCACTCATGCTTGCTGAAAAGTGCCATTCAGGGAGTCCATCGTTATTGATTAAACAAGACGCGCTAACTCCGCCCCACAGGGCCAGATGTCACGTCATTCAAAACCAGATTGTATGAGTCAGGCTGCAGGATGAAGACGCCAGGAGCGTCAGTAGCCAAATAACGGCAATAGAATGCCGTAACGCCGTGGAAGCGCTTTCGCGCCATGGCGTTTTCGAAAGAGGGAATACCTAGGGTGGAGTCATCAACCCAGTGGTAAGTACTACAGATGTTGCCAATGAACGTTTCATTGCGCAGATGCCTTGCCGAGATATTTTACGAAGTTACCCTGCCACTGAAGGTTAAGCGGCAGAACCGGCGCAGAGTTTACCAGCAACCTACCTCTTCTGCACCCCGGCGCACTTGAGGCCTGGCTGTATACTTAAATAGTCAGCGCAGGATGCGCTTCGGCGTCACCATCGCTTACCATGGGCATCAAGCGCATAAGGCGCCATCATTGAACCTGGTCAACATTTCGACCAACGCGTTCCCATCTTCCAGAGGAGTAGCACATGAGCCATTCAATTGCGGTGATTAAAGGCGATGGCATTGGGCCTGAAATTATGGATGCCACCCTGCGCGTGCTCGATGCGCTGGAGTGCGGCTTTGAATACGAGTTTGTGGATGCAGGCCTGTCAGCGCTGGAAAATCATGGAACGTTGATCCCGCAAGCATCGCTTGATGCTATAGAGAAACACGGCATTGCCTTAAAAGGCCCGCTGACCACGCCCATTGGAAAGGGCTTCTCCTCCATTAACGTACAGCTACGCCGTCACTTTGACCTTTATGCCAACGTACGCCCGGCAATCAGTTTTCCTGGCACTCGCTCGCGCTTTGAAGACATCGACATGATCACCGTACGCGAAAATACCGAAGGTGCGTATTTGTCTGACGGCCAGGAGATGATCGACGACGGTAACACCGGCATTTCAGTGATCAAGGTAACCCGTAAAGGCTCCGAGCGTATTGTGCGTTATGCGTTTGAGCTGGCCAAAAGCAGTGGCCGGAAAAAGGTCACTGCAGTGCATAAAGCCAATATTATCAAGACCAGCTCAGGGCTGTTTTTGGATGTGGCGCGTGAGATCGCAAGCGAATATCCCGACATTGAGTTTCAAGAGATGATTGTCGATAACGCCTGTATGCAGTTAGTGATGAACCCGCATCAGTTTGATGTGGTGGTTACCACGAACCTGTTTGGCGATATTCTCTCAGACCTGTGTGCAGGCCTGGTGGGCGGGCTGGGCTTGGCACCTGGCGCTAATATTGGTGAAAGAGCGGCAATTTTTGAAGCGGTACACGGCTCCGCCCCTGACATTGCGGGTAAAAAGCTCGCCAATCCCTGCGCTCTATTATTGGCTGCCGCGCAGCTGCTTGATCACCTGGGCATGGCAGACAAAGGCGAAACTATCCGTCACGGCATTCGCTCGGTGTTAGAAACCCGCCGTGACATGGTCACACCCGATATGGGTGGCACGGGCAACACCGATACCTTTGCACAAGCGCTGGTTGAGTACATCCACGCCTAAATATTCGGCTTGAATACGTTTCGTTAGCTATCTGCGCCCTTTCATCAAGGGCGCTTTTGGTTACGAGCCCTGCTTGCCCACTGCTAGCCAACCAACAATCACACAGCGTGTTGAAGAGGGCGAAACGACCTAAACACTTACACCGCGTTATGCGCAATACAGGCCAGGCCGCCCAAACCATCGCGAAAGCTCAGCGGCTAACCAAAGCCTTAAACTAACAGACCAAGCATATCAACGACGCTTAAACAACGTGTGTTAGCAACATCGTCATGGGTTATCAGGCGCCATTAAAAAAGCCCCAAGGCGTTAATAACCCTGGGGCTTTAGTAAGAACGCTATGACTGAGCGCTTATTTTAGCGATGTTCTACGCAGGTAAGGCAGCACCGCGTCAAACTCACCAAATTTTTGCTTGGCATCGTCATCTGAAACGCTTGGCGGAATAATCACATCCTGGCCAACTGTCCAATCAGCGGGCGTTGCCACACCGTGCTTAACGGTTGCCTGCAGGGCATCCAGAGCACGTAGAATTTCAGCGAAATTACGCCCTACCGTCATGGGATAGGTCATGGATAGCTTTAGCTGCTTATCCGGCCCAATGATAAACACCGAGCGTACCGTGGCGCTGTCGGCTGGCGTACGGCCATCCGGCAGATAGGCATCTTCGGGCAGCATATCAAACAGTTTGGAAACCTTAAGGCCTTCATCGGCGATGATCGGAAAATCAACGTCGCTGCCGCTATACCGGGTGATATCGTCGGCCCAGCGTTTGTGATCCTCAACGCCATCAACCGACACACCAATCACCTTAGTGCCGCGCTTTTTCCACTCGGCGCTTAGCGTGGCTACAGCACCAAACTCCGTGGTGCAAACCGGTGTAAAGTCCTTGGGGTGTGAAAATAAAATAGCCCAGCTATCACCAATCCACTCGTGGAACTGGATAGGCCCTTGGCTAGTTTGTGCTTCAAAATCGGGAACGACCGCATTAATACGTAATGACATTGTGCCTCCTTCGCGGGTGATTACTGCTTTTAATACCTTAAACCACCTTTAAGCAATCCACTATAGAACATTTAGTGCTAAGAAAGCGAATATTCACCCGTGCTATTGGCTGACGTTCAAAGGACAGCTCCCGCCACTTTTGAAGCCCCCTTCGCACGGCTAGCCTAAGCGCTAGCATTGGGGACTTTATGCTTTACACGTGTCAGCCAGCGCTGCTTGGCGTGATGCCTTAAATTAGCCACGCTGTCAGTCTCATCAATGATGTCCTGACCCAGGATGGTTTCAATAATATCTTCAAGCGTAATAAGGCCTACAAAGGTGCCATGCTCGTCATACACAACGCGCATGTGCAGATGGTCCTTGAGCATTGAAGCAAAAACCTGCTCTACATTGTGCGCAATATCGACACTGCCAATGGGGTGCATAAGCTCGCGCATGGTTTTGGCGTCATCGGCGTGATATGTATCGGATTTATGCACATAGCCAAAGGCCATTTCACCGTTATCCATAACGGGAAAGCGCGTAAAGGATGTCTTACCGTACTGCTGATCAAATGTTTTGACGTCCATGTTAGGGGGCACTGTCACGCATACCGTTCTTGGCGTCATGGCCTGGCTTACGGCAATGTCATGCAAGTTAAGCATATTGATGATGGTGCGCGACTCGTCGGCATCCAACACCTTTTCCTCAAGCCCTACGCGCGCCAGCACTTTGATCTCATCACGTAGATCAACATCATGCTCTGACGTACCCAGCCGACGCGTAATCTGCTCCGACATCCAGATAAAGGGCAGTAACCCCACTATCATCGGCTTTAGTAAACGCGGCAAAAGTGGTGCCAGCCCGCGCCAATAAGTGGCGCCAATCGTCTTGGGAATAATTTCAGACAGCACCAGAATCAGCATTGTCATGACAGCAGACACAATGGCAATGGAGGCTTCGCCGAATACCACTGCCGCTTGCGCGCCCACTGCCGTTGCACCAACGGTATGCGCAATTGTATTAAGCGTCAGTATCGCCGCCAAGGGCCGGTCAATGCTGGTCTTAAGCTGATTAAGCGAGGCATGCAGCTTGGGTTTCTCTTCTTTTAGCTTGGCAATATAGCTGGGCGTAATAGAGAGTAAAGCCGCTTCAAGAATAGAACACAAAAAAGACAGTGCGATGGAAAGCGTGGCAATCGTGATGAGAAGGAACATGAGAACCTGAGGTAGTGAGTATAAGTGTTTATAGGAGCAATCTAGGTATCTGTCAATAGACCTCTGTACGCCTTTTCAGGCATGGATAACGCTCCCTGCTGGCTCAATTTCCTCCTCTCTATAGCTGATGCTTGTCATCTTCGTCACGCAGTTTTATATTGCAAAAAGTCAACTATAGTTAAAGCGCTCCTGCTCCTTCCTATTTGGCTACTTCTTTTTTAGCTGCTTCCTAATATAGAAGGCAAAAAAATGCGTATAAGCTTTTTTAATGCCCCTCTCTACCTCGCCTTAAAACGCCATACGTCGTGTATTCGATTTACGCCTCAGGGCATTATTAAGGATGCCAGCCCGCCATTTCTTGAGGCGATGGGCTATCAACTAGACGATATAAAGGGTAAGCATCACCGCATGTTTTGCGATGATCAGGAAGTCAGCAGTGCTGAGTATCAGCAGTTTTGGCACTCATTAGCTGCTGGAGATAGCCGTCAGGGGCGTTTTTGTCGCGTACGTGCGAACGATGAAGAAGTCTGGTTAGAAGCGACGTATGTGCCTATACGAAATTTTCGCGGCCATGTGACAGAAATCCTGAAAGTAGCGAATGATGTTACCCAGCGCCATCAGGAGTCTCAACGGCAAAAGGCCGTGCTAAGGGCGCTCAATGACTCAATGGCCGTCATTGAGTTTACCCCTCAAGGGAAAGTACTCGAAGCCAATAAAAACTTTGAAGCCGCGATGGGTTATCAACAAAAAGATATTATTGGTCAACACCACCGTATGTTTTGCCCACCTGACTTCTATCGTAAAAACCCTCACTTTTGGGAGCGCTTGGCCCAAGGGGACTTTACCAAAGGCCGCTTTGAGCGCATCACTAAAAATGGCCAAAGCATCTGGCTAGAAGCCACCTACAATCCTGTTAAAGATGAAGATGGCAATGTTACCGAGGTGGTAAAATTCGCAGCAGATATCACCCAACTGGTCGACAAAGCCAATGCGACAACGGGAACGATTGGCTCCGCCCAAACCAGCACGTCACAAATTGAACGTACCGCCAAAGATAGCCTCGACCACCTGGATGAGATGGTAAAAGGCTCAGAGCAAGCCGCTCAAACGCTGGTCCAGGCACAAGAGCTTGTAGAGGCGCTGCATAAACAGTCGCAAAGTATTCATGCAATTACGGCCTCTATTGCCAAGATAGCCAGCCAAACCAACCTGCTTTCTCTTAACGCCGCGGTTGAAGCCGCCCGCGCAGGTGAACAGGGACGCGGCTTTGCCGTGGTTGCTAACGAGGTACGCCAACTGGCTAAAGGATCAAGCGAAGCCGTGGCACAAATTTCCCAGGTGCTAAAAGACAACAGTAACCTTGTCGAACGCACCACCGAAGCCATGCAACAGGTCATTCAACAAAGCAAAGCCGGGCAATCCAGGGTTAGCGAAATTGATGCGATTGTGAACAAGATTCTCCACGACGCTCAGGATGTCGCCCGCTCTATTGAACAACTGGCCGCTGATACGCGGTTATAAGAAATATTCAAAAAAAACGCCTCCGTGAAGAAGGCGTTCTTGTTTTCTCTGCAGCGGCGTCAAACGAACGGTCTTAAAAACGGTTTGAAAAGGCCGTTTTATGCAAATACTTCCGTCCATTCGCCACGCTTGGCAAGCAGGTCACGGGCGAGCTTCTGGGCGCCTTCCAGGCTGTGGCTCGCGGCCCAGCCGCACTGCATTTCGTTACAGGCAGGCACTTCGGTGGCCACCAGAACGTCGTTCAGGGTTTGCTCAATGATGGTTAACACGTCGTCGTAGTTATCGTGATTGATCATCGCGATGTAAAAGCCGGTTTGGCAGCCCATCGGGCTGATATCGACCACTTTATCGGTATGATTACGCGATAGTTCAGCCATCAAGTGCTCAAGAGAATGCAGCGCAGGCATCTCCATGTGCTCTTTGTTCGGCTGGCAGATACGCAGATCATATTTATGAATCTGGTCGCCGTTCTGGCCCTGCTTGATATCAGCAAGACGTACATAAGGCGCTTTGACCTTGGTATGGTCCAGGTTAAAGCTTTCAACGTTCATTTTCTTTTCGGTCATGTTTGCTCCGTGCTTATCGGTGTCGTGGGCCCATTCTACACGCTGGGGTTATACCTTGGGGGCGTCAAAATTCCACGGTTCATCGGTATACACGCATACGTTGGCATCTTCGATATCGCCATCCGGTGATTCAACGTGCTTGGCAAAGAAGTCCTGGATCTCTTTACGCTGACAATGTGCTTCAAACTCTTCACGGCTCGCCCAGATTTCATGGAATACAATCGGATAA
Source organism: Halomonas sp. AOP7-E1-9 (assembly GCF_052376035.1). Taxonomy (NCBI): domain Bacteria; kingdom Pseudomonadati; phylum Pseudomonadota; class Gammaproteobacteria; order Oceanospirillales; family Halomonadaceae; genus Halomonas; species Halomonas sp. AOP7-E1-9. Next base: position 198,601 of record NZ_JBQSVC010000002.1, on the reverse strand, counting down.
CTGGTGCCTTGAGCGAAGGGGTTATCGATCTGGCGGGTCACCGTGTAGTGAATGCAGGCGTCTTCCCGGTGTGTGTTTGGCTCCAGCGACTGAAGCGCTTTGAACACCGCTTCCTCTTTGCCTGGTTTGGGTTTGAAGCCAGCAATACAGTAAATTTTCTCTGACATGATCACGTCCTGATATATGAATCGTACGTCATTATGCGGCTTGTTCTTATCGGTTAACAACCTGGCAAATAATACGCTCGGCCAAGGCCTCCAGGTCAGGCACCGTCATATCAGGTTCAATGCCCCAGGGGTCAAAGGGCGCATCGGAATGACGCCGCACCCAGGCACTTCGCAGCCCGGCATGGGTTGCACCAATCACATCAAAGGCGTTGCTTGAAATTAACCAGGTATGCTCAGGGCGCGCTTCCAGCTGTGAGCGAAGATAGCTATATACCGCTGGGTCTGGCTTAAAGCGCTTGATATTGTCCACGCTTATCACCGCATCCATGTGGCTTTCTACGCCGGCACGTATCAGCAGCTGTGTTACCGCCTCCGTCGTGCCATTGGAAAACGCCACGCAACGAATGCCCGCATCACGTAACTGATCAAGCGCATCCACCACATCCGGGAAGGCTGGGAGCTCTGCATATACATCCATAAGGTGGTCGTGGTCATTGCCAGAAAGACCTGCTTGCAGCGCACGACTAGTAAACACCAGGGCTTCTCTCGTGCATTCTGAAAAAGGCACATAAGCGCCCATTAAGGCATGACGAAAGCTGTACTCAAGCTGTTTTTCCCGCCAGCGCTTGGCAAATTCTTCTGCGTTGGCGGCATCGTTAAGTCGCCGTTCGAGTTCCGCCGTAACGCCTTGGGTATCAATCAGCGTGCCATATACATCGAAAGCCAATACCGGTTGCATAGCCACTCCTAACGTATCCGTTCACCGTTACTGTAGTTAGTAGCATAGCTGCCCGACCAAAAAACAAAAACGCCGCTGCATAAATGAGCAGCGGCGTTACAAGATCAGCGTCTTTTCATTAAATCGTGAACGCAGCTTCCTGATGGCCCGCTTTTAAATCGCCTGAGCAGGTAAGTTCATCGGTTACCCGGTCAATGGCGCGCTTGGCACGGCCAATCACGTCATCAACTTCTGCGCGGTTAATGGTCAGCGGAGGCGCAAAACCTAAAATGTCGCCTTGGGGCATGGCGCGAGCAATCAGGTTCTCTTCCATGGCGGCTGCGGCCACTCGCGGGCCCACTTTGAGGGCCGGGTCAAAGTGCAAGCGCTGCTTGGCATCCGGTGAGAACTCCAGCGCAGCCATTAAGCCAACACCGCGTACATCCCCCAAGAGCGGATGACCTTCAAACGTGGCCTTAAGCTGCGCCTGGAAGTAGGCACCGGTTTCAGCCGCGTTGCCCACCAGGTTTTCACGCTCGATGATATCCAGGTTGGCAATACCGGCGGCACAGCCCAGCGCGTGGCCAGAGTAAGTCCAACCGTGGCCGATTGGGCCAAACTCACCCGTACCCTGCTCAAGCACTTGCCATACCTTTTCGCCCACAATCACACCAGAAAGCGGTTGATAGGCGCTGGTCAGGCCTTTGGCAATCGTGACCAGGTCCGGCTTCATGTTGTAGTGGTGGCTACCAAAATCAGATCCGGTACGTCCAAAGCCACATACCACTTCATCGGCAATCAACAGCACATCGTACTTGGCCAACACCGCCTGAATCGCGTCCCAGTAACCTTCGGGCGGCGGTACGATACCGCCTGTGCCCAACACCGGCTCGCCGATAAACGCAGCCACCGTATCCGGGCCTTCTTCGAGAATCATCGCTTCCAGCTTGTCGGCACAGAAGGAGGAAAACTCAAGCTCCGTCATGCCGTGCTGCTCGGCGGCACGCAGGTAGTAGTGCGGCGCTTCAGTATGACGAATGGTATCAATCGGCAGGTCAAAGTGGTCATGAAACGCCTTAAGACCGGTCAAGGAACCAGAAGCAATGCCCGAACCATGGTAGCCGCGCATACGCGAGATGACTTTTTTCTTCTGCGGGCGGCCGAGTACGTTGTTGTAGTAACGCACAATTTTCAGCTGGGTTTCATTAGCGTCACTGCCCGACATGCCGTAGTAGACCTTGGACATGTTCATGCCAGCGATTTTCAGAATACGCTCAGAAAGCGCGATCTGCGGCTCGTTCGAGTGGCCGACATAGGTGTGGTAGTAAGAGAGCTCCATCGCCTGCTTGTAAATGGCTTCGGCAATTTCCGTGCGGCCATAACCGATATTAACGCAGTAAAGCCCGGCAAAGCCGTCGATAAATTCGCGGCCATCCTTATCCACGATATTGATGCCTTTACCGCCGGTAATCACACGGCCCGGCGCATCGCCATGGGCGAAGTCACGCAGGTGGGTAGAGGCGTGAAAAGTGACTTTGCGGTCGCGTTCGATCAGATCCTGATGTTGGCTCATAACGTTCTCTCTGTACGATAAACCTCCCCGATCAGCGGGAAGGAATTTGAAATATTGCGGGCTTCACGGCTGGTTAGTCACACGCGAACACGCTGTAAACCCATCCCTGGGCGCTCGGCTTTTTCATCCCTGAAAAAGACGGTTCGCTTAGTGCCTAACTAGCCTCTACTGCGAAACTATCTACTCTAGCTCCCTGATACAGAACCCAGCGCGCCTAAGCAGTAATACTTGGTTTCGAGATATTCGTCGATACCGGTGGCGCCGCCCTCACGGCCAAGGCCAGACTGCTTCACGCCGCCAAAGGGCACCGGCGGGCCGGTCATCTTGACGGAGTTTACACTGACCATGCCGTACTCCAGCCCACGCATCAGCTTCCATATCCGGCGAATATCATGGGTATATACATAGGCCGCCAAGCCATACTCGGTATCATTGGCAAGCTCAATGACCTCTTCGTCGCTCGAATAAGCGGTAATTCCGGCCACCGGGGCAAAATTCTCTTCCCGCCAAACTTTCATTTGAGGCGTTACGCCTGTTAATAGCACCGGCATAAAGAAGTTTTCGCCTGGCGCTTGGCTCTGATCTCCCATCACCAGTGTGGCGCCCCGAGAAATCGCATCATCAACAATCGCGGCGGCCTTCTCTACGGCCTGGCGGTGAATCAGCGGGCCGAGATCGATCTCTCCCTGCAAACCATTGCCGACGGTTAATGCCGCCATGCGCTCGGTAAACTGCTCAACAAAGGCATCATGAATGGATTCGTGCACCAGAATCCGGTTGGCCGCCAAACAGTCCTGCCCCGCCGTTTGAAACTTGGCGTCCACCGCCGCGTAAGCCGCCTCTTTGGGGTCCATATCCGGCCCGACGATAAACGGCGCATTACCGCCCAGCTCCAGTGAAAGGCGCTTAACAGTTCCAGCACTTTGCTCCATTAACAGGCGGCCAACGCGGGTGGAGCCGGTAAATGACAGCGCCCGGATGCGTGGCTCGCTGCACAGTATCTTAGAAACCTCGGCAGGCTCACCCAAGACCACGTTAAAGATACCGTCCGGTATGCCTGCCCGCTCGGCTAATTCTGCCAGCGCCAGCGCTGAAAAAGGCGTTTCATTGGCGGGTTTCACAATCACCGGGCAGCCAGCAGCCAGCGCGGCCGCCGCTTTACGGGTAATCATTGCCAGCGGAAAATTCCACGGCGTAATCATCGCGGCAATGCCAACAGGCTCTTTAATAGTGCCCAGCGAGGCATTAGGGATATGGCTGGGAATCGTTTCCCCGTAAGTGCGCTTACCCTCTTCCGCAAACCAGCGCACGAAACTTGCTCCGTACTCTACTTCGCCCCGTGCATCGGGCAGCGGTTTGCCCTGCTCCAGCGTCATGATGGTCGCCAGGTCTTCGCGGTTGGCCTGAATCAAATCGTACCAAGCCAGCAGGCGCTCGCAGCGCTCGTCGGCACGCAGTGCGCGCCAGTGAACAAAGGCCGACTCAGCGGCATCCACCGCCGCGGTAATCTGCTCGGCTTCAAGCAGAGGAATATGCCCGATAGCTTCGTTGGTTGCCGGGTCATACACCGCTTCTTCACGGCCACCTTCCCCATGCGTCCACTTGCCATTCACATAAGCGTACTGGCGAAACAGGCGCGGATCTTCTAGCCGTTTCACCAGCGTGGTCGATAGTGTGGTCATGGGCACCTCCCTTGGTTGAAGCCATTAACCGGCGACAAACCGTTGCACGTTGACGATTGAAAAGACCGGCTTTTGGTCGATCCTTTCGATGTGCCTAGCGTAAGGGAGAAGACGCACGAAGTGTTTTTGAAAACCAGGGCTTATCGTGCGACTTTTTTTGTCTATGGACGTTTAGCAGCGTGTTTTTTTGGAGGGAACGCGTGAGGACCAAGAAACGCCGTTAAAGAACGTCGTCAACATCAATGCCCATTGGCTGACGCTTAACCGTTTTGGTCACGATATAGGTGAAGTAACGCTCAATGCCCGCTTCGGATACCAGCCATTTATCCATGAGCCGCTGGTAGCTATCAATCGTGCAGGCTTCAAACTTCACCAGATAATCGACCCCACCGCCGACAGCGACACATTCGGTGACCTCTGGCGTATCCATGACCAAAGCTTCAAAGCGCGCAAAGCTTTCGGCGTTGTGGGCTTTAAGCTCAATTTGCACCCACACAGGGTTGCGCGGCACCAGTACATCGGCATTGATGCGCGCGGTATAGCCCTGAATGACCCCGGCTTTTTCCAGGCGTTTGACTCGCTCCCAGCAGGGGCTGACCGAGAGGTTAATCGCCTCGGCCAGTTTGGACTTGGTGATCCGCCCATCACGGGAGAGGATATCGAGAATTTTAAGATCAAAACGGTCGAGTTTCATCATGCCTTGGGCTATGCCTCCAGGCGGTCGACAACATCGGCAATCACCGCAATGGTGTCCCCCATATTGACCAGGGCCGGGGCGCGCCGGGCCATCAAAATGCCATCGCGTTCGGCGCGGTAAGCAACCGGCTCGCTACCGGTACGGGTCATATCGTACACGTAAGCCAACACCTGCCCTTTGGTCACGGCATCGCCCAGCGCCACGCAAAGCTCAAGTACGCCGGAGTGCTGGCTCTGTACGTAGCAGCTGGCGTCAGGCATGTCGAGATAGACCTGGCCGCCTTGCGGCATATCCACCTCACCCTCTAGCAGGCCGTAATGGATCAGAAAGTTACGTACGCCGCGCTCGGTAATCGCCATACTTTGTGGCGTGGAGGTGCCACCACCGCCAAGCTCTGTGGCCACAAACACCTTGCCTTGGCGCTCGCAGGCAGTATCGAAGAGTTTTTCGGCATCCAGCTCAAACATCACCATGGCGTAAGGCGCGCCAAACGCTTTGGCGCCTTCCAGCGCGGCCTGTTGCTGGGCTTTGTCATCCAGCACATGGGAAGCACCGAACGGCAGAATATCCAGCGTGCGGCCACCGGAGTGTAGGTCCAGCACCACATCGCTCATGGGCACCAAAACGCGGGTAAAGTAGTCGGCAATTTGCAGCGTTACGCTGCCGTTGGGGTCACCGGGGAAGCTGCGGTTAAGATTGCCCTTATCCATCGGCGATGTCCGCTTGCCTGCCATAACGGCGGGCGTATTCATGCACGGCACGATAATTACCCGCCCACTGACGTCCTCTGCGGTGAGCGCATTAGCTAGCTTGAGCAGCGAGGTAATGCCTTCGTATTCGTCGCCATGGTTGCCGCCGGTTAATAGCGCCGTGGGGCCTTCGCCATTTTTCACCACAGTAATCGGGATCATTACCGCCCCCCAAGCCGAGATATCGGTGGAGATGGGCAGCTTTAAAAAACCGTGCTGCACGCCGTCAGCATCAAAGTCGACAGTCGCGGAAATCGGGCTCGGTCGCAGGGTCATAACGACTCCTTAATCAGTTACTTAGCGGCTTATTCTTTAACGACTTATCATCATTTAACAAATAACTGCCGCGGGAAGTTGGCCAGCGTCTCGCAGCCTGTTTCAGTAATCAGGATACTTTCGGTAATTTCCAGCCCCCAATCGTCCACCCAAAGTCCAGGCATAAAATGAAAGGTCATACCAGGTTGCAGGATGGACTCATCCGAGGGACGCAGACTCATGGTGCGTTCGCCCCAGTCCGGCGGGTACGAAATACCGATGGGGTAACCGCAGCGTGCGCCACCGCGGTCAAAACCGTATTTATCCATCGCCGCACCTAGCGCCATGGCAATATCCGCCGTTCTATTTCCCGGCTTAGCAACTTCCAAACCGTTTTCGATACCTTCAAGAAGGGCCGATTCAGCACGAATGAAGTCGGTCGGCGGTCGTCCCAGAAATACGGTACGCGACATGGGCGCGTGATAGCGCTTGAACACCCCGGCAATCTCAAAGAACGTGCCCTCGCCTTCACGAAACGGCGTATCGTCCCAGGTCAAATGCGGGGCAGCGGCATCTTTACCGGTTGGCAGCATGGGGACAATGGCAGGGTAATCGCCACCATACACTTTCCCGTTTTCATCGAAGAAGCCTTCTATCCCCACCCGGTAGATTTCCGAGACCAGCTTGCTCTTGGGAAGCCCCGGCTCGATGACTTCCAGAATGCGCGAGTGCATGCCTTCAACAATCTTGCCGGCAATGCGCATATAGGCGATTTCCTGAGGCGACTTGATTGCCCGGCACCAGTTCACCAGCGCATTGGCGTCGATAAAGCGCGCGTGGGGCAGCTCGCGTAGCAGGCTCTGGTAGGCTTTGGCGGTGAAATAGTAGTTATCCATCTCCATACCCACTACGCCGGTATGCCAGCCGCGATCAGGCAAGATCGACTGCGCCAGATAATCCATCGGGTGCATATCCGGATTTTGAACGTAGTAATCCGGGTAATAAGTAATATTGACTGGGTCAATCCAACAGGTGCGCAGTGCGCCGTTAGCGTCCATACGACGCCCAAACCATACCGGCTCGCCTTCCAGGCCAACCAGTACACATTGGTGTACGTAGAATGACCAGCCGTCGTAGCCGGTCAGCCATGCCATATTCGACGGATCACTGACGATCAATACATCAATGCCGCGGCCGGCCATTTCAGCACGCACCTTCCACAAGCGCTGTGCATACTCTTCACGCGTGAAGGGCAGGGAAACCTGAGTCATCGGGCAACTCACCATCAAAGATCACCAAGAACCGGTGCGCGTTTTTTACGCCAAGCAACGGGGCACAAGGGCGACCAGGCTACCGCCATTGAAGGCTTGCCAATGTCGTCTTAGCCCGATACTAGCACCACCCCGTGGTTGCGGGTCAAAGCCTTTATTTAACTCATGTTGCCGGCTCTCTTAACCGGCTACGTAAAAGCTTCAGTACGGCGCGCTCATTGAGGCCAATCAACTGTTAATTTTCAAGCTTATTCTCAACCAATTGCCGAAAATGCTCCAATGTACGGCCACCCAGGTAGCTCTCAACCACGCGTGGGTCAATGTAGGCCAAACGCCGTGGCATGTTACGGCTTGCAGCGTGCAGACAACCTCCCCATGATAAATAAATAGAGTGAGAGACACCCATTCACCACGCAGGAGCCGAAATGAAAATTGTTGTGCACACCGATGATGCCACTCAATGGCGCGACGCCCTTTCCGAAGCGCTTCCTAACGCAACGGTCGTGACCAGCGACGCTCCCGAAGAGGCACGACAAGATGCTGACTATCTTGCGGTATGGAAAGCCCCCGCGTATCTCTTGAAAGAGCAGACTCGGCTTAAAGGCATCATCAACCTGGGCGCAGGAGTAGATCACTTACTCGGCACACCAGGGCTGCCCGCCAATGTTCCCATCGTGAAGTTGCGCGATGCGGGCATGAGCGAGCCAATGGCCGACTACGTACTTTACGGCGTCTTACATTTTTACCGCAGTATGGACCGTTACGCCGTTCAGCAAGCCAACGCTGAATGGCAGCCGCAACGCTTGGCAGACAAAGCTGATTGGCCAATAGGTGTGCTCGGCCTGGGCGCTATCGGTGCGCATGTTGCCAGCGCCTTGCAGCAAGCGGGATTTCCGGTGCTGGGCTGGAGCCGTTCACCCAAAACCATCACAGGTGTACAGTGCCTACATGGTGATGAAGGACTGGACAAGCTTCTTGGCCAAGTGCAAAGCGTGGTTACTATCCTGCCCGACACCCCCGCCACACAGAGTATTCTGAACGCCGAACGGCTCGCCAAACTGCCCAAGGGCGCCAGCGTGATCAACCCAGGCCGAGGCAGCTTGATTGATGAACAGGCGCTTCTTGAAGCGCTGGGTGATAGCGCTACGTCAGGCCACTTGCGCGGCGCGTTGTTAGATGTTTTTTGTGAAGAGCCGCTGCCCGCTAAAAGCTCCTTATGGCAGCACCCCCGCGTCGTCGTCACGCCCCACATGGCAGCGCCCACTCCGGTGAATGATGCGATTGACCAGGTCATTGCCTACCTGCATGCCTTTGAAGCGGGTGAAGACCTGCCTACGGTTAACCCCACACAAGGATACTAAGTCCGTTAAAACCAGCATGGGCGCCTCTGTCTACATGAAGCGGGTGGCGCTTCTTTCATCGCGATACACCACCAGCATCACGTGCGCATCAAATGTTAAGATGCACACTCAAAGCGCTTAAACTGTTTGCCAAGCCATGGAAGCACTTGGCTGATATGGTTTGAGGTACTTATCTTGTAAAAGCTGGCCTTGTAAAAACGGGCCTCGTAAAAAAGAGAGCCGCTGGAACGAACCCTTTGTTTACTCGTCAATCCAACAGCCTTTTAAACCCAAGACAGCCCCGCTTATCGGGCTTATGTGAAAACAGCGCTTGCTAACAAGGATCGCTTGCTCATAAGGAGTATCAGGATGCGACCCGCCCGTTTAAATGCTGTATCGGCTTGTATACTGTTGGGCACCGCCTGTCTGTCGCTCAGCTCTCTACCGGCCAATGCGAGTGAAGAAACCGCCAGCAAGTTTGCTGACATAGCGCCGGACATAGCACCGAAAATAGCGCCGTTTGAAGCGCAATACCGGCTGGAAACCCGCAACTGGCCAAGTGCAACGATTACCCATACGCTCAGCCAGGAAGGCCAGCATTGGCTAAGCGATATGCGCTTTTCATTGGCTATTGTCAGCGGCCAGGAGTACAGCCGCTTTTCAGCGGATGATGACGCCGTCCGTTCACTGCTTTTTAGCAGCAGCTACTCGCTTCTTGGCGTAGGCGACAGCTATCGATTAACCGATAACGATATTGCGACGCTTGATCGTCAAGCCGCGCTGGTTGATCTCTCTCGACGGGCAGGCCATGAAACGTGTACGCGCAGCGCACCGTGTGATCTCGATTTTGTTGACCACCGCGGCCGCGATGAGCACTTCCAGTACTACGCTACGCCAGGCACGCACACGGTCAACGTGCCCGCTGGTGAGTTTGAGGTACAGCAGGTCATTTTGACGGATATCGAAAAGCCTGACCGCCATCTGGAAATCAACTTTCACCCAGACTGGCCCGGCCTGATTGTCTCGGCGGAGTATCAAAAAGAGGGTCGCCGTCAAACCCGCATCAGGCTTACTCAATTCAACCCTTAAGGCGCCACACCCTACATGCTGTCTGGATTATTGATTGTTCTTCTGCCTCTGATAGTGGGCTATTTATTACGCATTCGCTCTCCTTACCTCCAGCAACTGATCAACCGTGCCGTTAGCGGCTCGGTTTATCTTATTTTGCTCTTCATGGGGGTAGGCTTGGCAGGACTTGAAAATCTAACAAGCCAGCTTTCACGGCTAGGGGGTAATGCATTGCTGCTGTTTAGCATTACCACGGCGTTTAACCTGGCCGCTTTATGGTGGCTGTCTCGCCGGGTAGCACTACAAACGGGGGATTCACCTGTGGTTAAAAACGCACCGACCAGTAAGCTGGCCGCCATGCAAGGCTCGTTACTCTTGCTGGCCGTAGTGGCGGTCGGCGTTATAACAGGCCTGCTGCTGGGCCCAAGGCTAGGCGAGACGCTTTTTACGGCCGCAGAGCTGTTAGCTGAATGGGTGCTTTACGCGTTGTTAGTACTGATTGGCTGTCAGCTACGCAACTCTGGCATGCCGCTTAAGCAAATTCTGCTCAACCGGCTGGGGCTTGCTATTGCGGTAACGCTGGCCGTTAGCTCGCTACTGGCGGGATTGGCTGCCGCCCCCTTGCTCTCGCTTAGCTGGAATGAAGGACTCGCCATGGCGTCTGGCTTCGGTTGGTATTCACTGTCGGCCATTTTAATTGGCGACCAGCTAGGGCCGCTAATGGGCGGCGTGGCGTTTTTTAACGACCTTTCCCGGGAACTCCTGGCGTTTATTTTGATTCCGTTAGTGATTCACCGCCACACCGCCCTTGCCATTGGCTATGGCGGCGCCACATCAATGGACTTTACCCTGCCTGTGATTCAACAGCACGGCGGCGTCGCCTGCGTGCCCATCGCGGTGGTTAGCGGATTTATTCTTTCGCTGCTCTCGCCCCCTTTGATTCTGTTTTTTCTCTCGCTTTGACGCTTCATTGCACGCTACAAAAACGCTGTGAGCTACCCCCACAGCGTTTTAAAACCACTCCCGTTTAATACGTGCTGTAGCTCTCCCGCTTGCTGTTTAGGTGCATACGAACGTTAGCGCTGCGGCCATCAAGGGAGTGCTGAATGCCATCGGTGTCATGGCATTTCCATTGAATAAGTGAAACGGGAGGCGATTAAGCGCCTGCTTTTGCCGCCCGCGCGGCGTGAAGCTTCTTGTAACTTTCAATCAAACGTTGATGACGCTCCAAACCATCAAGCTGCATGTTGGTGGGCGTCAGACCGTAAAAGCGCACGCTGCCTTCCACCGAGCCGACAACCGCCGCCATGGTCTCTTCGCCAAACATGCGCTGGAAGTTAGGAAGGTAGTCGTCGATTTCAAGCTCGTCGTCCAGGGCAATTTCCAGCGTCGCGTTCATCGCCTGGTAGAAGAGACCACGTTCAACGGTGTTGTCGTTGTACTGCAGCAGCATCTGCACACAATCAAGTGCTTCTTCATGACGGCCAAGCGCCAAGTAGATCAGAAGCTTAAGCTCCAGAATGGTGAGTTGGCCCCATACCGTGTTTTCATCAAACTCAATGCCGATCAGGGTGGTGATATCGGCGTGATCATCCATCTGGCTCTCTTCGAGGCGCTCGACCAAATCGGTGAGCTGGTCATCCTCTAGCTGGTGCAGGTTGAGGATATCCTCACGGTAATCGAGTGCCTTGTTGGTGTTATCCCAGATCAAGTCTTCAATCGGATACACCTCAGAGTAGCCCGGCACCAGAATACGACACACCGGCGCACCGAGATCCTCATGGACCGCCATGTACACCTCCGCCCCCAACTCCTCGAAGATGCCAAATAGCGTTTCGGCCTCTTCTTCGTTGGTGCCGGAGAAATCCCACTCGCTGAACTCGAAATCCGCCTTGGCACTGAAGAAGCGCCAGGAAACCACACCAAAGGAGTCGATAAAGTGTTCAACAAAGTTGTTGGGCTCGGAAACGGTCTGCGAGTTGAACGTTGGCAGCGGCAGATCGTTCAGGCCTTCAAAGCTGCGACCCTGTAAAAGCTCGGTCAGGCTGCGCTCCACCGCCACTTCAAAGCTTGGGTGGGCGCCGAAGGAGGCAAATACACCGCCGGTGCGCGGGTTCATCAAGGTCACACACATCACCGGGAACTGACCGCCCATGGAGGCGTCCTTTACCAGCACTGGGAAGCCCTGGGCCTCAAGCGCCTTAATGCCTTCGACAATATTTGGGTACTTCGCCAGCACATCTTGCGGTACATCTGGCAGGGTCATTTCCTGCTCCAGAATTTCCCGTTTGACCGCCCGCTCGAAAATTTCCGACAGGCACTGCACCTGAGCTTCCACCAGCGTGTTGCCTGCGCTCATGCCGTTGCTCAAGAACAGGTTTTCAATCAGGTTGGAAGGGAAGTAGATCGTTTCGCCATCCGACTGACGAACAAAGGGCAGCGAGACAATGCCGCGCGCCTCATTGCCGGAGTTGGTATCAATCAGATTCGAGCCGCAAAGCTCGCCTTCCGGGTTGTAGATCGCCAAGCAGTGCTCATCGAGAATTTCAGCGGGCAGTTCATCGTTAGGCCCTGGCTTGAACCACTTCTCATTGGGGTAGTGTACGAATTCGCTATTGGCGATCTCTTCACCAAAGAACTGATCGTTGTAGAAGAAGTTGCAGGATAAGCGCTCAATAAACTCGCCCAGCGCCGAGCACAGTGCGCTCTCTTTGGTGGCACCTTTGCCGTTGGTAAAGCACATGGGCGAGGCCGCGTCGCGAATATGCAGCGACCAGACATGAGGCACGATATTACGCCAAGAGGCGATCTCGATCTTCATGCCAAGATCAGCCAGCAGCGCGCTTATATTGGCGATGGTATCTTCAAGGGGTAAATCCTTTCCCTCGATATAGGTGCGCTCGCTGCCTTGCGGGGCGCCCATCAACAGCGCCTGGGAATCCTCATCGATATTCTCGACGGTTTCGATCTGAAACTCAGGGCCGGTTTGAACAACCTTCTTGACCGTGCAGCGATCAATCGAGCGCAGAATACCCTGGCGATCCTTCTCGGAAATATCTTCGGGAAGCTCGACCTGTATCTTGAATATCTGCTTATAGCGGTCTTCCGGATCAACGATATTGTTCTGCGAGAGGCGGATGTTTTCGGTGGGAATATCCCGCGCGTTGCAGTACACCTTCACAAAGTAGGCGGCGCACATGGCAGATGACGCCAGGAAGTAGTCAAACGGGCCAGGCGCCGAGCCGTCGCCCTTGTAGCGAATCGGCTGGTCTGAAATAACGGTGAAGTCGTCGAATTTGGCCTCCAGGCGGAGGTTATCGAGATAGTTGACTTTGATTTCCATGAGCGGGCATCCAGAGCAATGAGTGTGCCTGGGCGGTTGAAAACAGAGCCCTCGGCGAATTGCCGCCCATTATCCAGTTTTTGACCCGCTTCGTCTCGTGTAGAAACCCAATCAACGATTTCATCTGCTAGAAATGTTATAAATAGGTATCGAATTTTATTAACTATATAAACCGGATAAAAACGAATAACTATAAATCGTTCAAAGTAAAAACTCACAACTTAAACAATTAACATTCGCAACGTTAAAAGAACAGCTTTCACAAAGCTAATTGTACAGAGCTGAATACAAAGCTCTCTCAGGGTATAACATTGAGATAAACTGCGGGGGCTGAAACCCCTTCTCATACTCCCTTAGCTTTTGCAAACAAATACCTCTATCCAATATATTAATTTTATTTAGCCCTATTGCAGAGACAATGCATTTTCCTCGTGTATAATCATCAAACTCTTTTTTTGTGATACATATTTGATCTTTGTATTCATCCCACATTTCTTTTGGTGAAAGACTAACTACAAATGAAATTTCTACATGCAAATTAATCTTACCAACAGGAAGAGTAGTATAAACCCACAACCTAGACCCAACAGGTAAATTTATCTTTCTAGTACGAAGCTCCACTTTCTTCTCACCAGATAAAATATTTTCAACGTGCTTGGGCTTAATAGAAATTATTGCATCATTCATTAAAAGCCTCTTTAACTAAAACACTTAGCCCTTTAGGACCAAGTCTTTCTGGAGAAACTAAATTAGACTTACTAATCAAACCAATGCTTTTAGCACGTTTAAATGGTACACGGCGATCAAACTCTAAAAAATTATCAAAGGTAAAAACATGAAGCCTACCATTTCTATCAGCAATACTGATCAATTCTTCACGGGATAAAACACCTTGCCTATCGACTTTTAACAAAGCTTCATTAACAGTCACTAAAGCTGAGTATGTGATACGTGCAAAACCAATTATTTCTTGTGCACTTTTTTGACCTGATACATAAAAAGCTACAATACCACCTCTAGGAAAAAAAGTAGATTTATTACTTGATCTAAAATAAGCCTTCTCTAACAAAAGCAATTTCTCATAACTAGGCAAAAGCGACAACTGATCAGTTAACCCTGCAATTAAGCCATTAGCATAATTTTCACGAATAGCTACAAGAGTGCACTCACGTGTAGAATTCAGTATAAACCTTGGCGATATTATAGTTTCAAAATCGAACCAAGACAATGTATTAATATTCCCTTCACTATCAGAAAAACAAACTCCTGTATTTAACAACTCTTTCTTAGCAGGCATTCTTTTAGGAAATGAAAGACCACAAAGAGATTTGAATTCTTTAGCAAAGAAAGGCCAATTTTCACTTTTTACAAAAAAATCAAAAATTACTTTAACAAACCTTTCACCTGACTTAAAAAAGCCTTTTTTGAGTAATGTCTGCTCTGTTACATCTTGACCTTTGCCAATATAAAAATCTAATCGGTAAGCAAATCCAGCTTTATACCTTAGAGCCTTCTCAATAAAGTGATCAATAGCAGCTAGAGCATGCGGAGCCCCCTCATCGATATACAAGCAAGCATTCGCAATACCTAAGTTTTTTACTGGCTTTTGAAAAACGCACACTCCAAATAAGCAACCATCTTGTTTAGCTTCATAAACAATTTCATTTTCCCCAAACTTTATATCCTTAAAAAATATATTAAGCACACCTTCTGGAATAGAAAAACTATTTACAAAATTTCTAACGCAAGAATTACAACTAGACACTTCAAACCTAAAATCCGAATTTAAAGGGCTATTAAAAACTTCTTCGTCAATCGTCAGCTCATAGGGAGACACAATTGCAACACCGTATTCATCTTTAATTTTATCATAAGCTTTCAAAAGTGCCTTTTCTCGAGTAACAAATCCTTCAACCTTTAAAAAAATACAGTAGGCTAAATGCCTTAAATCTGACTCGTCATTATGAAAACCTTTTCGTTTTAAAGATCGGAACGGAAATATCATATCTCTTAACGAATCGATTAAAGCAGACACATCTTCCTCTACTCTTAGCTCAGGAAATACTTCTGCCAACCTAAGAATAGCATCATCTTTAAAATTAAACGATTGACGCCTTAATTCATTTTTAAACTCTGGCGTAACACATAGAGTAACTGCCCCCTGAAAGCCAATCTTCATCAGTTTAACTACATCTTCAAACCCTTTTCTTGCCTGAACAATATCGAACAACAAATTCAGATCCAAAGCATATATAGACCTAGCCAACACAGGACTGCTTACAACTGGTGTTAAAACCTCTTTAGCCTCATCGCCAAACAAATCGTTTTCTTTTAGAGAAAACCCTCTAATATTAATAATTCTTTTTTTTGCCTTACTTCCGTTAATTTGTCTGTGAATAACAAACCCAACACTATCCCAAAAACAATTAGCCGATAAATCTGATGCAACTTTAGCTGAAATAGTATGATAATTCTCTTTACTACCATATTCCTTTAAAGAGTCTATCAACTTCTTTCCGACCCCATGACCCTTTACGGTATTACATGCGTAAATTTGAAAAACTTTAAGGGTAGGCATTGTGCCGCCAAACATAAGATATCCTTTAAGCTCACCCTCCTCGTTTACTGCTACCCATAGTTGGTTTTTTGCTGCCATTTGGTCGTAAGTAGCTTTTGGTAAAAAACCAAACGATTCTTTATTTTCATCTGCAATCAATGAAACCTGACTTATATAATCAGAAATATCGTTATAGCTCTTCAATATAGAGTAACTCACTGAGACCTCATTTATTATTAGTGACGACAAATAAAATCACACAGGGTGAAAAGCTGTTAATACCAATCACCTCTAGCAAAATTATTATTAATTATTTTTTAGAATAATTAAAGATGTTTTTTAAAATAAGGAAGCCTTTCAAACACCATATACTTAATACCACCTAATATAACATTGGTAACTTATTTGAGTAAAAATATCATAACCTCTCTTAAAACAATTTCTGGAATTTCTTCAGCAATATAGTGGCCGCAGGGCAGCGCTTTGCCTTCCACCTGAGTCGCCACCTTGCACCATGCGCTTAGTGCATCAAAGCAGGCTTCAATCGCGCCTTCAGCGCCCCACATCACTTTTAGCGGGCAGGTAAGTTTTACACCAGCGTCGATATCGGCCTGATCGTGGACTAAGTCGATCGTGGCGCTGGCGCGGTAGTCGCCACAAATGCCGGTCGCGGTGCCGGGCAGTGCCAGGCAGCGTTCGTATTCCTTCAGCGCTTCCGGAGTAAACGGCGCCATCCCGGCACTGCGCGCACCCATCACACTTTTCAGGTACTGGGCCGGGGCGCTATTGATCAGCATTTCAGGCAGCGGCTGGGGGCGAATCAGAAAGAACCAGTGCCAATAGCTGCGCGCAAAGGCCTCGTTGGTGCCGCGGTACATGGCAAGGGTCGGCGCAATATCGAGAAGCACCATACGCTCAACGCGTGAGGCGTAGTCAACACCCAAGCGGTGGGCGACCCGCGCACCGCGATCATGCGCCAGCACTTTGAAGCGCTCGAACCCCAGATCACTCATCAGCTCGGCCATATCAGCTGCCATGGTGCGCTTTGAATAATTGAGATGCTCGGCGTCATCGTCGGGTTTGCCGCTATCGCCGTAGCCGCGCAGGTCGGCGGCTATTACGGTGAAGTGCTGGGCAAGCGTTTCAGCCACCTTATGCCAGATCACATGGGTTTGCGGGTGGCCATGGAGCAGCAGTAACGCGGGACCGTGGCCTCCTATACGAAAAGCAATACCAACACCCTTTATGTAACGCAAATGCTTTTCAAACCCTTGGAACATGGCAGGCTCCTGGCTCAGTAATCGATATGAATAAACCGGTGGCTTAAAGGGTTGCTCATTCAACTGGCGACGTCAGCACCTGCTCGAACAGCAGCTTTTCAAACACTTCCATGGGAGCATCCGACTTCAGGGTCTTGGCACGCAAAATTGCCCCTTCCCAGCCGGAAAGAATAAAGCTTGCCAACTGATGAGGGTCCAGTGCTTGAGTGAGAGCCCCTTGGGCCTGGGCTGCCTGCAGGCAGTGAGCAAAACGTGCTTCCCAACGCAGGAACGCGTGATTAAGCGCCTCGCGAAAGCGAACACTCTGCCCCGCCATCTCCTGTCCTAAATTGCCGATCAAGCAGCCGGCCGCATGGTCGCGCTCGCTCATATAAGCGCGGCTGGCGGCAAAGTAGCGCTTCAGGCGGTAAAGAGGGGGTGTCATCGGATCTTCAAGCAGAGCGACCAGACTAGCATCATAGTCGTTGGCAAACCGCTCAATCACCGCCAGGCCAAAATCTTCCTTACTGGAAAAGTAATGGTAAAACGACCCCTTGGGCACGCCGCAGGCGTTAAGTACGGCATTGATGCCCGTTGCGTTATACCCTTGTTGGGTAATCAGCTCAGCACCAGTATCAATTAACTTATCGCGGGTGGCGGTGTTTTTCATACGCTTGCACAAGACTCATTGGCCGGACGGTATTTATGAGAAATAGGTGTCGTGAGAAGTCGCAGGTATTTAGGGCGTGTCCTCATTTCATTTTCAACCAAATGAAGGTGCACGCTAGGTAAACCATGGATTTGAAATTTCGTGCCAGTTTCTCAAAGCGAGTGGCAATACTGCGAAAGTGTTTCAGCCGAGCAAAGAGGTTTTCTACCAAATGGCGATGCCTGTAGAGAAAGGCATCAAACCCCGGATTTGGCGTCTTGTTGTTTGATCTTTTGGGAATGATCGGGTTGATGCCCCCTGCCCTGGCATGGTCACGGATGGCCTCTGAATCATAGCCCTTGTCAGCAATGAAGTGGTCGGCTTGATCGACCTTCTTTATGAGGTGCTCTGCAACCGTGGCGTCGTGGACGTTACCCCCAGTGACTTCAAAATCGACCGGATTTCCATGCGCATCGGCGAGCATATGAAGTTTGGTGGTAGCTCCTCCTCGTGATTTTCCAATGGCCCGCTCTTCTCCATGCCGAGCTCCACTCGCATGCTGGTGAGTGCGGAGGTAACTTCCGTCGGCGAATACCCACTCCGTATCAATTTCGCCTCGTAGCTCAAAAAAAATTGCTCCCACAATCCTTTGGTGGCCCAGCGGTTGAAGCGATTATAGGCCGTTTTCCAGGGGCAAAACTCACTCGGAATATCGCGCCAGGGAGCGCCGGTTCGGAGTTTCCAGAGTATTGCTTCCATTATATTTCGATCATTGGGCCAGCGGTGGCAACCCTTTGCTTTCATGGTGACTTGAAGCTGTTCCCAAATATCATCGGTCAAAACATATCGTGTCATGGCAGTACTCCCCCTCTGTTGAGAAGAGTCGCATAACCCCACAGAAAATCAATGAGGGACAGCCTTTCTTTCAAAATGAGGACACGCCCTAGGTTAGCGAAGAGTTGCACGCTATTTTCATAATGCTTACCTAATCTCTGCGAGCCAGTGCGTGATGCTAGCATGATACGCTTCTTATACCGGAATTTTCGCTTTTACTACGTTTTCGCTCTTGCAACGGGTACTCCGTGTTAATAAAACCTCATGACTCTTTCTCCTCGATGCAACAAGGCCGTGTCCGTTTAGGCGCCGTACTGGCCCTGTTGGTGTTTGCCATCGGCTTAGCCTGCGCCTGGTGGATTATCAACCAGCCGCCGCGTATTGAGCGGCGTGCTCCCCCGCCACCTACGCCGCCTGTCGTCAATGTCATGACGGTCGAACAGAGCGCCCTATCGCCTCTACTGAGCGGCTTTGGGCGAGTAGAAGCCGAGCAGACAGCCCTGCTGGCCAGCCGCGTGGCAGGTCAGTTGGAACGCTTTGGGGAGGGCGTTTTTCCAGGCCAGGTCGTTGAGGAAGGCGCGCCCGTTGCATATATCGACCAAGCCGATTTGCGCCTTGCCCTGGAGGACGCCGAGGCCCAGCTAAGCAACGCCCAAGCGCAGGTGGCGCTTGAAAATGCCGAACAGCAGCGCGCCCGTAGTGAGTACGAGTCGTTTGGGCGCCAGCTTTCCGCCGAGCGACGCTCGCTGGTCCTGCGCGAGCCTCAACTTCGCCAGGCCCAGGCTCAACTGACTCAGGCACGTGTAATACGCGACCAGGCAGCGCTCAACCTTGAGCGCGCAACGTTGACCGCCCCGTGGAAGGCGATGGTGCAAGAGCGCTTGGTGGGCGCTGGCAGCCTGCTAAGCCAAGGAACCGAGGTGATTAATCTGGTCGGTGTTGAGCAATTCTGGGTGCGCGCCTCATTGCCCGGCGATGCACTTGAATGGCTGGCGCCGGGTAGTCAGGTCACGATTACCAGCCGGGGCTGGCCAGAAGGCGCTTCGCGGGAAGGCGCACTGATATCGATCTTACCTAATCTGGAAGAGAGCGGACTTCAGGCACAGCTGTTGATTGCGGTGAATGACCCATTGGCGCTGGATACCGATGGCCCCGCGCTGCGCTTGGGCGATGTAATGCGAATAGCCTTTCAAACTCAGGCGCAGGAAGACCTGATTGCCCTGCCCTCAGCGGCGCTACGCCCAGGTGAGCGCGTTTGGTGGGTGGACGATGAAGACCGCCTACACAGTACAACGGTGTCGCTTGCCTATCGGGGTGAAAATGAAGCGCTGGTGCGCAGCGGCCTGGAGGCTGGCCAGCGCGTTGTTACTTCAGGACTTGCCCAGCCCCAGGAAGGACAACAGGTTCGCGTTCGCTCGCGCAACGATGCCCCCACCCGTGATGAGGAGAGCAGCTAATGCGTCGCGGTCCGCTTGCCTGGATGATTGACCATGGCGTTGCGCCTAATCTGCTGATGCTGCTGTTTATCGTGGGGGGCCTTATGGCATCGCTCGCGATTAAAAAAGAGGTCTTTCCTGAGTTTGAAATTGAAATTGTTCAGGTCAGCATCAGCTACCCCGGCGCCACGCCAGAAGATGTCGAGCAGAGCCTATTGCTTCCCGTTGAAGCGGCGGTATCGAATGTAGAAGGTATTGATGAGCTGACCTCCAGCGCTGGTGAAGGCAGCGGTATGGTCAGCGCGACGCTGATTGACGGCGTCGATGTGATGCGCGTTTATCAGGATATTCAGCAGGCGGTCAACGCCATCACTACCCTACCCAGTGCCGCCGACCCGCCCCGCTTCACACTAGCGGGCGGCTCGCGCAGTGTGGTCAGCCTTCAGGTTTACGGCTCGGTTGGGCTTGCCGCTCTTCACGACGCCGCCGAGGATGTGCGCGCTGAACTGCAGGCCGCTGAGGGTATTTCGCGCGCCGAGCTTTCGGGTAATCGCGAGCGCGAGATCCAGATTCATCTGGATGAAGAAGCTATTGAGCGCTACGGGCTTGATCATCAGCAGCTTGCCAGCCGCATTGGGGCTGAAGCGCTGGACCTGGCAAGTGGCCAACTCACCACGGCTGAAGGCGAGTGGCTGGTGCGCTACCAAGGCCGACGCAACAGCGCCGCCGAGTTTGCCGACCTGCCAATCCTTACCACTGCCCAGGGCACGCCCATTTTGCTGGGTGATATCGCCCGCGTGAGCAACGGCTTTGCCGAAACGGATCGTGAAGAGTTTTACAATGGCGAGCCGGGCCTATCGGTCAACATTTATCAAATTGGCCACCAAACCCCGACCAGCATTTCCGAGGCGGTCTACGGCGAACTGGAGCGCTTGCGAGCGGGGCTACCGCCGGGCGTTAGCCTGGACGTTGCACGCGACAGCTCGGAAATATACGAGGACCGCTTAAGCCTGCTGTTAAAGAATGCCTGGATGGGTCTGGCGCTGGTGATGGTACTCATGGCGCTGTTTCTTGAAGCGCGGCTAGCATTTTGGGTCACGCTGGGTATTCCTACGGCCTTTTTGGGCGCCATGCTGTTTCTGCCCTGGATCGGCGTCTCGCTGAATATGATGTCGATGTTCGCTTTCATTATCGCGCTGGGGATCGTGGTGGATGATGCGATCATGGTGGGCGAAAACATCTACAGCTATCGTGAGGAAGGCTACTCGCTGCGCGATGCGGCGGTCAAAGGGGCAGGTGAAATTGCCGTTCCGCTCACCTTTGCCATTTTGTCGAATATCGTGGCGTTTCTGCCCCTGCTGTTTTTACCCGGCTTTTTGGGCATGCTGTTTGCCACTCTGCCCGTGGTGGTCGTCACGGTGTTTTTGATCTCCTGGGCCGAAGCGCTGTTTATCCTCCCCTCCCACTTGGCACATAGCCGTAAACCGCGTGAAACACCGGCTTGGCAGCGGCCGCTGGAAGCGTTGCGCCAGCGCCTGCAGGGCGGGCTGCATCACTTCACATACCATCAGTTTGAGCCGTTTCTACAACGCGCACTTAATCAACGCTTACTGAGTGTCTCCATCGGTGTTGCGGTGCTGGTGGTAGTGCTGGCATGGTCCATGAGTGGACGGTTGGGCTTTTCACTCATGCCGCGTGCCGAATCCGATCAGGTTCAGGCAACGGTAACGCTGCCGATTGGCACCAACATCAGCGTTAGCCGAGAGCTTAGCCAACAGCTACTGGACGCCGCCCAGCAGCTGAGCGAGCGCGAAGAGACGCTAGCCTTTAGCAGCACGCGCAGCCGCTTGGATGGCGAAGAGCTGCAGGTACGGCTCGATATCGCAAGTAGCAGCCTGGACGCCTGGCCGCCTTCACGTATTGCAGGTGAATGGCGCGAGCTGGCGGGGGATTTAATTGGCGCTCAGTCGGTACGTTTTGAGTCAGATTTTGGCGGCCCCGGCAGCGGCGCTGCGCTTAGCTTGCGCTTATCTCACCCCGACACCCAAGTGCTGGAAGCCGCCGCCGCCCGGTTGGCCGAAGTGCTTGGTGAGTATGAGCTAACCGATATTGACAGCGGGATTGGCGATGGCAAACCTCAGCTTGAAATGCGCCTTTCCGCAGAAGGCCGAGCGCTAGGCCTGACCGGCAGCGACCTGGCCCAGGCACTGCGCGGACCTTTACAAGGTGCCACGGCGGTTGAACAGTTTGTGGGGCGTAGCGAGATCAGCGTAGAGGTACGCCTGCCCGAAACCGACCGCGCGAGCTTAAACGAACTTTACCGCATGCCCGTACGCACGCCCGACGGGCTTAGCGTGCCGCTTTCTCGCGTGGCAGACATTACCTTAAGCCAAGCCTCAAGCAGCCTGCAGCGCATAGATGGCAGGCGCATTATCACCGTGACGGCGGATTCAGAGGGCGACCAAACCATTAACCAGGTACTGGCCACCCTTCAAGAAGACGTGTTCCCAACGCTTACAAACTCCTGGCCGGGGCTTGAGGTCAGCCTGGGCGGCCGCCAGCAAGATACCGCCGACAATCTGGCCGCCCTTCGCACCGCCATGTGGCTTATGCTGGCCGCCCTTTACGCACTGTTGGCGATTCCCTTCAGAAGCTATTTGCAGCCCTTATTGGTGCTTGCGGCCATTCCGTTTGGCGTTGTTGGTGCTGTGGTGGGCCACATGATTATGGGGTTTGGGCTTTCGATTATCAGCCTGCTGGGCATGCTGGCGCTTTCCGGCGTGGTGATTAACGATGCGCTGGTACTGATTGATTACGCCAACCGCAAGCGGCGCGAAGGGATGGCGCCACGCGCTGCCATTGTGGCGGCTGCTACCCGGCGCCTGCGGCCTATCATGATGACCACACTTACCACCTTTCTGGGCCTGGCGCCCATGATTCTGGAAACCTCGCGGCAGGCACGCTTTATGATTCCCATGGCAATCTCGCTGGGTTTTGGCATGATCTTCGCGACGGTCATTTTGCTGATACTGGTGCCCTGCCTTTACCTGGGTCTGGAGAACTGGCGCGAGCGACTTAGCATGCCTCGGCAACCTCTTCAGGAGGGCACTTCCTGATGGCCGTTACCTTGCCCACTTGGCGTCCTTCCCGGCTAGGACTAAAGCTGTTCTCGGCCATACTCAGCGTTAACGTGGCCATTTCCGCCACCATGTTTCTAGCCGTTTCCTACAGTATCGACCGTGGTTTTATCGACTATTTAAACCAGGCCCAGGAACGCCGTGCCATGCTGCTGGCCGATGGTTTGATTACCCGCTGGGAAACCCAGCAGGACTGGCGCTGGCTTGAACACAACCCGGAACGCTGGCCGCATATCGTGCGTTTTGAACTGGGTCAGGAGCATCGTGAACGCCCCTCCCCCTTGGGCGAAGCGCAGGATTTTGCGCTGCGTGCGCCAAACGGTGAGTTTGTGATTCCACCCATGAATGGCCGTATGGGCCCCGGCGATTGGCGCTGGCTCACGCTTCACAGCGACAGCGAGGCCATTGGCTCGTTAGGGTTTCGCCCTCCTCAGCAGATGATGGAGCGCATGGAAAATCGCTTTCTAGAGCTGCAACAGCGCAACCTGGTCATTATTGTTATCTCGATTGGGCTAGCATCGCTGCTGCTGGCCGCCGGGCTCTCGTGGTGGTTAAGCCGACGTACGCGGGCACTGGCTATCGCCACGCGGCGGCTTACCGAAGGCAACTACCATACTCGCCTACCTGAACGTGGTCGGGATGAGCTTGCCCGTTTGGCGCGGGACTTCAACGTACTGGCCGCCACATTGGAAGCCAACCGTGACGCCCGTGCACGCTGGGTCTCCGACACCGCCCACGAACTGCGCACGCCCTTGGCCGTGCTACGTGGTGAAATTGAAGCCATGCAGGACGGCATTCGCCCACTGAATCAGGAAAACCTCAGCTCGCTGGCGCAGGAAGTTGCCCAGCTTGAGCACTTGGTCGCCGATTTACGCCTACTTTCGCAAAGCGATGCTGGCGCGCTTGATATTCATCTGGCCCCCATGAACCTTAGCGAAAGCCTGGCCAGCCGCCTTGAAGATGCGGACCGCTGGCTCAATGGCAGCGGCCTTACGCTGACGACGCACATAGCCCCCGGCGTAATGATTCGAGGTGATGCCCAGCGACTGCATCAGCTGTGGAATAATCTGTTGGATAACAGCTGCGCCTACACCGATGCACCGGGCAAACTTCAAGTAACGCTCAACATTGAGCGTGCCCAGGCGGTGATTGTTTGGCAGGATAGCGCACCGGGCGTTCCGGAAAGTGAGCTTTCCCGGCTTACCGAGCGCCTTTACCGTGTTGAAGGGTCACGCAATCGGGCAAGCGGCGGTAGTGGCCTAGGGCTATCCATTGCAAGCGCCTTGGTGATTGCGCACGGTGCAACGCTTGAGGCATCCAATGCGCCGCTAGGCGGGCTTTGCTGGACCTTACGTTTTCCGTTACTGACTTCCCATTAATGACAAGCGAGTCCGCCATGTTCCAAGACGCCCCGCTATTGATTGTTGAGGACGAGCCAAAAATTGCCCGCCTCATGGATGATTATTTAAGCTCCCACGGTTTTAATGTTGCAACGCTGGGTCATGGCGACGATGTAATACCCTGGTTGCAGCAGCACCCCACCACGTTGGTGCTTTTGGATGTCATGCTGCCCGGCAAAGATGGTTTGATGCTCTGCCGGGAAATACGTCAGACGTGGCCTGCTATCGCAATTATTATGGTGACCGCCAAGGTGGAGGAAGTAGACCGACTGCTAGGGTTGGAGTTGGGCGCCGATGACTATATCTGCAAACCTTTCAGCCCCCGCGAAGTAGTCGCCCGCGTGAAAGCGGTACTACGCCGCAGCCAAGCACTTGCCGAACAGGCCCACACCCCTGAGGCAGCGGTTTCAACCCCGGTGACCCTGAATGACGATGGCTGGCAGGCACTAGCCAACGGCCATGACTTGGGCCTCACCGCGGTTGAATTTCAGCTGCTGCGAGTAATGATGCAGTCACCTGGACGAATCTTTAGCCGTGAGCAGCTAATGGACCATATGTACCGAGACAACCGGATTGTTTCTGAACGCACCGTCGACAGCCATATTAAAAAGCTGCGCAAAAAAATCACTGAAGCCCTCCCCGAGCAGGAGATCATTCGTTCGGTGTATGGAGTAGGGTATAAATATCAGCCCGAGGGCTAACCCGCAGGATTAAACATGAAGGCGCTTATAGTAGAAGATAACGACAATTTAGCGCGCTCGATGGCCACAGCACTTAGCGAGGCAGGATTCAACATCACCGTCGCTAACGACGGCGCACACGCACTCCCAATGCTCGTGCAGGGTGGTTTCGATCTGATGGTATTGGATTTGGGCCTGCCTGAATTGGATGGCATTAGCCTTCTACGCAAACTGCGCCATCAGCAGAACACTATCCCCGTGCTGATTATTTCCGCCAGAGACACGCTGGACCAACGCATTTTAGGGCTTGAAGAGGGCGCAGATGACTACCTTTGCAAGCCCTTCTCACTTGATGAAGTAGTAGCCCGAGCCCGGGCACTGGTCCGGCGTGCCAAGCATTTTGGTGGTGAAACACTTAGCTGTGGCCGTCTGGCATTTTTACCCGACGCAATGGAGCTAAGAATTGATGGCCAGCCTGTAACGCTGCACCGTCGAGAGCTGGAAGTAATGGAATATCTGATGATTAATCAAAATCGACTCGTCAGTAAGGACCAGATTATTGATCGACTTTCCACTATGGGCGAGCCGGTCAGTTATGCAGCGGTGGAGACTTATATTTCACGCATCCGCAAGAAAATTGGCTACGACTTCGGCTTGAAAACGGTCCGCGGTTTAGGCTATTACCTGGCCCCCAAAGAAGCCCCCAACCAGGAATCCGACGCTTGATATGCTTGCTATCAAATCGATAAAAAGCCGCCTGCTGCTGTGGATTGGTTTACCGTTTACTGCCCTGGCATTTCTGGCGCTTCTTTCGAGCTATCTATTGCTGACACGCCAGATTAACGAAACCTTCGACGATATGCTGCTCAATGCCGCCGAGCGCTTGGAAAGACGCATCTACACGGTAGACGGCGCGCTACGCATTAATATGCACTATTTTAGTATTAGCACCCTAGGTAGTCGTGGTGAAGGCAAAATATTCTATCGGATGCAGGAAGTAGACGGCGATATGATTGCTGGCTTTCAAGGCTTGGGCGACCCGCCTACTGACCTCTCTGAGCCGGTTTTTTACGACGTGACGTACGCGGGCAACGAGCTACGCGCCGTCGCCCTGACGTTTCCTTTTAGCCGGGGCCGCGAGAACATCAATATTGAAGTGATCGTTGCGGAGTCCAAAGAGGCGCGCTACACGCTTACCAATGACTTTATGGTGACACTCACCGGGTTGACGATTGTTGCCGGAATTCTTGCTATCACCATCGCTCTACTGGCGATCTATCGTGGATTAGCCCCGCTTAATACCGTAAGCCAAGCGCTTCGCCGCCGCTCTTCTCATGACCTTCAGCCGCTTGAAGACGACGCTCCAAAAGAGATTCGCCCACTGATTCTCAGCATTAACCAGCTGATGCTACGTATCCGTCGCAGCATTGAGAGTACACAGCAATTAAATGCCGATGTGTCCCATCAGTTGCGAACGCCCATTTCTGAAATACGTGCGCTAACCGAAATCTCGCTAAAAACGACCCAGGAATCGGCCGTTCGAGCCAACCTTATTGAAATACAGCGTATCTCGGAACATGCCAGCCATACGGTCCAACAGCTTTTGAAATATGCCAAGACCCGCAGCGAGCTGATGGATGAGGCCCATCTTGAAGCCGTCGATCTGGTGGCAATATGCCAGGATGGCTGCGCGCAAACAGCAACCAGCATCTATCAGAAAGGCCAGGAGCTGTCGTTCGATCAGCCTCATACCATTTCCAAAGTGCTGGGCGATCCGATCATGCTGCTCTGGCTGGTGATTAACCTGATTGAGAATGCCAGCCTGCACGCGGGAGGCGCTGAAGCCTATCAGGGTCCAATCGATATCGCCCTAACAACGCAGCAGCAACAGGTAATATTGACGGTGAGCGACCAGGGAGTCGGCGTGGAAGAGGCGCAACTTGGCAAGCTGACCGAGCGCTTTTCCCGCCACAATCCGCACGCGCCCGGTAGCGGTTTAGGCTTGGCTATTGTGGAGCAGATCGCCACCGCCCACGCCGCTCTCCTCTCTTTTAATAACCGACCACAAGGCGGTTTCGCCGTGACGGTGGCGTTTCCCGCTATGCAGCCGCCTGCTTTGCAATACGAATGACCAGCGGGGTCATAAAGATCAGCAGTAACAGGCGCAAGACATGGTGCGACACTACATACACCGGGTCGATATCCATCACCATGGCGATGACGGCCATCTCCCCGACGCCGCCGGGAATCAGCGCCAGCAACACCGCCACAAAAGAAAGCTGGGTCATGCTGGCGACCAGCCAAGCTATGAGCGCTGCGACAATCAGGGCAAACAGTGCATACACCATCCCAAACCGCCCCACGCTGACTACCTGAGACCAGTGGGTTCCTGAGAAACGCGCGCCGACCGAAGAGCCGAGCACCAAAAAGGCCGTGAACACCGTCCAGGTGGGCAGCGAGTAATCCATCCCCAGGTTCGCGATGATGGCGCCTGCGGCCATCGGGCCTAAAAACTCCGGAATGGGAATGCGCAGCAAGCGGGCAAGCCACCAGCAAAGCGGGACCAATAACAGCGGCAGCGCATCCATCAGCGAGAGCGATACGGGCGAGCTTTGCAGCGTGACATCATCCACAAAGAAGCTTGCCAATAGTGCCGCCCCGGACACCACGGTGACCAGACGCAGCGAGTGCGCGATAGCGATCCAGCGCACATCGCCATTGGCGCGCTCAGCAAGCACTAGGGCTGAATTCATGCTCCCTGGGTAGGCGCAGAACATCGCATCCATGGGCCCTACGTTGGCGCGGGTAAAGATAAAGTACCCGCCCACCAGCATAAGCCCCATATAGACCAGCATTGCCAATACACTTGGGTACCACTGCACCAGACTGACCAGTTCACTGGCCTGAATGCGGCTCCCGATAAAGAGTCCCAGCAGGGCAATAGCCACACGGTGCAAGCGCTTATCAACGCCGGTTTTAACACCGCCAAGCGATACCGCCATTACCATAAAAAGTGCGCCCAGCATCCAGGCCAGGGGCAATGAAAAAAGGGTGGCAATAACGCCACCCAAGCAACCCAAGACTAACGTTTTCAGCGTTTTTTTTGCCATTATGTTACGCCTGTTTGGCCGCACGCCAGGCACTAAAGCGCGCCATTAACGGCTGGCTAAACAGTGAAATCAATAGAAGTCCTAGAATCCCCAAGGTCACCGGGCGCTCGAAGACATAGGTGATATCCCCGCCGCTGATTTGATACGAATGGAGCAGTGATTTCTCCGCCAGCGAGCCCAGCAGCATACCGATAACGGCGGCAGGCACCGAGTAGCCATAATGGCGAAAGATCCAACCAATCACTGCAAATACCAGCACAGTGGCGGGACCTGTCATATTGCCGGTCAAGCCAAACGATCCCATAACCGCGAGTACCAGTACCGAGGGAATC
This sequence comes from Halomonas sp. AOP7-E1-9, assembly GCF_052376035.1. NCBI lineage: Bacteria > Pseudomonadati > Pseudomonadota > Gammaproteobacteria > Oceanospirillales > Halomonadaceae > Halomonas > Halomonas sp. AOP7-E1-9. The sequence continues at coordinate 170,344 of NZ_JBQSVC010000002.1, read as the reverse complement.
AGGTAGCGCATGGGTACTTTGACGATGTTGGCCAACAGCGGGATAAACAGCAGACCCACGACCACCAGCAGAAATACCTGGGCGAAGTTGGCAAAAATAATCGCGTAGACCACATCGGTTTGCTGACGAATAAACTGCGGCCCGCCGGTGATGTTATACATGGCAAACGCAGCCAACATTACCGCCGTTGCACCACCGCCGGGAATGCCAAGCGCCAGCAGAGTAGCCATTGAGCCGCCTTCAGAGCTGCTGTTAGCGGCTTCTGATGCCACCACGCCCTTCGGGTTACCCTTGCCAAACGAGTCAGGATCTTTATCACGACGCTTGGTTTCAATATAGGAAAGCAAGTTGGAAACCGAGGAGCCAACGCCAGGCACGGCCCCTACTAACACACCTATCAAACCACCACGAATCATCACAACCGGATAGCGCATTGCCATCTTACAGCCTTCAAATATCTCGCTGATTTTCACCTTACGAGAATCGGCGGATTCAACGATGAAGCCTTTGTTGGCAAGCTTGAAAAGTTCTGAGGCCGCAAACATGCCCATCATGGCAGGAATAACCGGAATACCATCAAGCAGATACGTTTGCCCCATGGTGCCACGCGCCAGACCAATTTCACTAAACCCAATGGTTCCCACCAAGAGGCCGACAAAGCCCGCCACCAAGCCTTTAAGTACCTGCTCGCCCTTCAGGCTCGCAATCAGCGTCATGCCCCACAGGATGACCACAAACATTTCGGAAGGGCCGAGCCTCAGCACCAGATAGGAGAGCGGCTGAATCATGAAAAACAGCACGAGATAACCCATCAGCGCGCCCACCACGGAGGCGGCCAACGCCACGCCCAGCGCCTGGTTATGCTGCCCCTTGCGCGACATCGGGTAGCCATCAAAGGCAGTGGCAATGGCCGATGAAGTGCCCGGGATATTCATCAAAATGGCAGGAATACCCGCGCCGAACGAACCGCCGGTAAAAATAGCGGTTAAGAACAGCATGGCCTGAATGAAATCCATGTACATGGTCATGGGCAGGAAGATCGCCATGGCCATGGAAATCTGCAGCCCCGGCGTTGCGCCAAAGATTAGCCCCAACACAATGCCGGGTATTACCACGAGCCAAGGGCCAAAATTAGAAAAGAGCAGGTCAAGACCCTGCTGTACTGCGCCAAAATCAATCATATTGCCTCCTTAACTGGGTAGCAGTAGCAGCGTCATGGGATAGGGCAGCATCTGGGAGAAGAAGAACGCCACGGCGAACCCGAACGCTGCGCTAAAGCCCACCACCGCTAACCAGTTACGCTCACCTTTGAGGATCAAAAAGAGCGCGATGAACAGCACGGTCGCCACATCAAAACCGAGCGTTTCGAGCGATAACACATAGGCACCAAACAGAACTACGACGGGCAGCGTTTGATGTAACGGTTCCTCGTCGGCAGCGATGCTGAATAGCGTCCCTTGCTTTAGGCGTAGCACCAGCTCAATGGCAATAATCGACAGGACAATGACTGAAAGCGGCAGTATCAGGAGCAAATTCTGGGGTTGTGCCGAGACGCTGATCGCATCCAGCAAATACCACAACGTAAAGGAAGCCAGACCGATGAGAACTAAAAAGTCCCCATAGTCACGTTTCTGTGCAGACATGGTTCAACTCCAGGCTGGCCACATGAAAGTTGACCAGCCATGACAGGAAGATCAGTTAAGCAGGTGGGCGTATTTTTCAAATACAGCGTAGTTTTCGCGCATCAGCTCGTTGGCGCGCTCGGGCCCAATCCAAACACCCCCCCATTTCATTACGCTCGAGGTGCTCTTGAACGTCTTTACGGGCCAGCGCGCTCTGGATGGCTGAAGCAAGTGCTTCAAAGCGCTCAGGATGCTGACGCTCAACTTCGCTAGTGACCGCAAAACCACGCATCGAGCCCTGCAGTACCGGAACTTCTACGTCCATCGGTGCCAGCGCTTCGTTGATCGTGGGGGCATCCCACTGGTCGATGCGCTCGTCACTCACGATAGCAAGCGGCATCAAGAACTCACGAATTCCCTCACTGCCCTGGGCACTGATAGAAACGAAATCCACCTGACCACCAGCCACCGCTGAGCGGGCTTCACCGCCGCTGTTGTACGTCACCAGGTTAAGGTTTTCTTGAGGAATACCAGCTTCTTCCAGCAGCAGACGGATCATCAGGTGACCGGCTGAGCCTTGAACCACCGCGCCACGCACCTGGCCGCGCTCTTCGCGAATCGCTTCCAGCAACGAAGGAAGATCTTCGTATCCGCTATCTTTATTGGCGGCGATCAGATCCAGGTCGAACCACTGAAAGTTGATATACGAAAAATCATCAACACTAAAGTTGGCACCACCGGTCAGAATCGAGTTGGCCAGGTAAGGAGCAAAGGTTGAGGCATAGGTGGTGTATCCATCGTCCGGCATGTTCAGCACGTAGTTGGATGCGACCTGAGTTCCTGCGCCTGGACGGTTAGTCACTTGCACTGGCACGCCAATCTCTTCAGCGATATAGCCTGACATAATACGCGCCAAACGGTCAGCACTACCGCCGGTACCAAAGCCGACGACCATATTGACCGGGCGTTCAGGATAATCATCTGCCGCAGCGGTAGGCATGATTAACGCGAGTGACGCGGCAACAACCGTGGCACCAGCGAGTAGTGATTTCATATTGAAGCTAAACGGAGCACAGATTTTCTTGGGCATAGTGTTCAGTCTTAAGATAAATACATGGAGCGCCGTAAGATAATCGCGGGTCTAAGTGGGTTTACCTGAACCTTGCCGAACCCGTAAATGAAAAGCCAGTTTCATTTTAGAGGCTCAATATCGAACGGCGCTGAATGAACTGATAAATAGCCCTCAGAGTACTCAATCCTTCCAACGTCGTTTGAACGCCTTCCACCTTACCGAGCACTCTGCCCTTACATAGCTCAACACTCCCCAAGCTGCGACTGCCGCAACACCACAGACGGCCATAGCATCCAAGAAGTCGAGAGAGGTACGATTGCTGGTGGTTGCTGCTACCAGCACCACTGCGCCAATAGCCAAGATCAAGCATTGCCCGCGTAGTAAGTACTGCTTCCGTTCACGTTCGGCAGCAAAAGCTCGCTCCAGCGGGTAGTTGTGACTGCATTTGCCACATACGCCAGGATTTATTGCGGAGATAGGCCATTTACAGATTTTGCAGGGCTGGAGGTCGGGGCTATCAGTTGGTGGTGAGTACTCCTGAACCTGGTTGTAGAAGTCGCGTCCAGCGACCTGGTTGCCTTGTCCACCTACCTCCTGGGTTACTCGGGTGGGTTGATCATTTTCGGTCACCGATCACCTCCGTGACTGCCCTTATTATCCCCTTGATTCTGGAAGTCGTGCCCAGCTACTTGGTTGCCGCTACCAGTGATACTTTGGTGAACGCTGTGGCCAAGTCCCTGTGGTTGCTGTCCTTCCTCTTCAGCCTTTTGCATTTCACGCTCTTCGCCGATGGCTTGGCTTTCCAGCATTTGGGCGCGACCTTCATATTCCTCGATGACTTCCTTTGGCATCTCAGGGTGGGTGCTTACGTAATGCCTAAGATTTTGAGCTTCTGTTCTCAATGTCAAACTATTCAATAACCTAACAACGCCACGCATAGCTTTCGCACGCGATTTTTGGTCAGCGATATGAGCAAACTGGTTGTAGATGTATATGGCCTGGCCAAGGAGCAAGTCCCCATCTAAGTGCCTTAGAGTGCAGTCCTCAGAGCGGAGAATAGCCCACACCTCTCGAAACTTAGCATCATCAATCTCCAATTCACCACTTTCTGGCTCTTTGCCCATAAGAAGGTAATCGAGAGAGTGGTCATGCTTCTCAGCAAAATCCTGAAGTTTTTCATAAGGTATAGAGCCTCTAGACCTCCACTTCGATAGTGACTGTCTGCTGACGTCTAGCGTGCGAGCTAACTCAGCATCGCTACCTGCCCCTGTTAGATGTGCCAATCGTTCTAAGACTTTTTCAAGAGACATGCTCAAGTCACCGCTAAAAGTGGTTGACGAGTGTTTCCATTATGGATACCTTAGTAACCAATTCGGTAACACATTACCGGATGTATCTACTAAGCCGATACATGATGAGGGAAGTTCTTATGAACAGCAATCCGACTATGCCGAGCGTCGAACTCTACAACATGGTGCGAGCAGGTTTCGTCGTTCGTGGTACGACATTGAATAGCTGGTGCCGTAACCAGGGCATAAGTATGGGTAACGCGCGCGACTGCCTGCTTGGCTCATGGAATGGCCCAAAGGGGCGCGAGCTAAGGGCACGTATAGTCAAAGACTCTGGCATCTCTTCACCTTCCTCTGCTGTAGCGAAGCTGCAAACCGTTTAGCAAACATTAGACCGTCGCTAGCTGAGTAAACAGCAGCAACAGCGGTGTTTATTTGGACAAGCACTTTGGGAGGTATGGGCAATGACAAGACGAAATTGGAAACGGGTCAGCCCCTGCTCTTTGCGCCAAGCCATGGAGCTTTGCATGGAGTTTGCCCGCGAAAAGAACAACCACTCAGTTGACCGGATCGCCGATCTGATGGGCCTTGCCAATAAGTGGGTGCTCTACAAGTGGCTCGAAAGCGGTCGTATGCCTGCAATCCTGATTCGCCCCTTCGAGGCTGCCTGCGGCATTGACCTGGTAACTCGGTATATCGGGCATTCCGCCAACAAGATGCTTATCGAGATACCTACGGGTAAGCGGGTGACTGCTACCGATCTGAACGAGCTGCAAGCCTCGTTTGCTGGTGCCGTGGGCTTGCTAGTTGAGTTTTACGAGCGTCAGAAAGGCTCCGATGAAGCCTTGTCAGTGCTGACCAGCTTGCTGGAAGACGTGGCTTGGCATCGCCAGAACGTCGAAAAGCATCGACAGCCAGGGCTGGAATTGGAGATGACGTCATGAGCTTCCAGATGTCGCAAACCGAGAGTGATTTATCCGATGTGGGCTATGAAGTAGGCGCGGTTGCGGAGACCAACCCTCATTGGTTGGCGGGCTTAGCAAGGCTGGTTGAGGCCACCGGAAAGTCAGTCAACGAACTGACCATCGGTGAACTTCGGTCGCTGATTCAGCAAAGAGCCGAAACCTACAACCGAATCTATGCCGACTTTGAAGGGCGAGGAGCCATGTCATGCCAAATGTAGCGCTATTTGAGACCAAGGGCATAGGCATCCAGGAGGAAGCGTCATGATGAGTGCAACCGAGTTGAAGCAACGGCGTGATGCCGTATTAGTGGCAATTGAGCAGCTCTCAACTGGCGATGCCCTTGCTGTGATGGGCGCCACACTACGAGAGCTGGCTAATCGCGAGTACTACGGACAGTCAGTGGCCGCGAACGATCCCGGTCTATCAAGCATTGAGTTGCTAATGGGTGGCGACAGCCGCTTAAAAGTCGAGCGTGATCCAGAAGTGCAAGCGTTCATTCATGGGCTAAGCGGTTCGCTTTCCTATCAGCAGATTGAGGATGCATGCCGCCGCCAGTTTGGAGCGCGGGCACCAGGTCGCAGCTCTATTCATCGTTACATTCAGCGCCTGAAATACCGCCAAGGGCTCAAGCGGAGTGATGTCGATGAGTGAGGTAAAGCTTAATCAATCTGTTAGCAAGGCACTTGCACTGTTTGATGTGCTGATCGCCGATGGGTACCAGGGCAAACAGCTCATCGATATCGCCATTGCGGCGAAGGTTAACCCGACCACCGCTTGGCGGCTGATGAAAACGTTAGAGGCTCATGGCTGGGTAGTTGAAGTCCCTGCGTCGGGAGGAAAACCGTCTGTTTGGCGCGTGGCCACTCAACTTGCCAGCATCGCTCACGCTTATCAGCGGGACGCGCTTCACCGCCTACAGGCGATTCAGAAAGAATATCGAGACGTCACTGGAGAGGAACTGACTTATGGATAATCACACATCACTGACAGCAACAGAGTTGGCGGTATGTCAGCAAATGGGAATTACTCCTGAAGCTTACCAGCAAGCCAACTCCGATGGAGGTGACTCCCAGGAGCTTGAAATGCTGATAGCAGCGGGACGGCAGGATGGACGGATACATGGCCCCCAGACTGAAGCTTGGTTGCGTCAACAGGGTGTGGCCGCTTGCCGTTCATACCTGGACAAGCAGCCTGGTACGAGTGCTCAAGCGCTTAAGAATGGCTTGACGGATACCGAGCTGGCGGTGTGTCGCAGTATGGGTCTGAGTCCAGAAGCCTACCGGAACGCCAACACTAGTAAGAACCATTAAGGAGGAGTTCAAGAATGGATGGTCGCAAACCTGCCATAGGCACTCATGAACTCCAAAACCACCTTGATCAGGCTGATTTAGCCGAGCAGCAATTGGAGAACCAAGCGTTAATCGAGGGCGCTGAGAAATCTGATCTTGCGCGGTATACCCAGGCCCGTGATCAGGCAAATCAGCTTTTGGGGGAAGCCCGTTCAATGAATGCGGTCGCAAAACTGACGACCGTCATCACTTTGAAAACGCTCGCCAAAGTTAAAGAAACCAAGGCATATAAAGAACTTAAGGGCACATCAGGCGTTGATACACAGGGTAATAAAATCGACGACGTAGGCACTTGGGAAGGCTACTGCCGTGCTATTGGTCGCTCAAAGTCATCAGTAGATGATGACCTTCGCAACCTATCCATTTTCGGTGAGGAAGCGTTAGAAAATCTCAGATCAATCGGCGCGGGCTACCGCGAACTGCGCAAACTTCGTCAGCTTCCAGATGAAGAGCGCGAACTGATTATTCAGGGTGAGGCGGTTCAGGTAGGCGACAAAGATGCTCTTGTTGAACTGATCGAAGACATGGCCGTTCGGCATGCCAAAGAGAAGGAAGCTTTAAGTCAGCAGGCGGAGGAAAGTCGGCAAGAACTGGAAGCATCGCGCCGTGTTACCCAGGACAAATCCAACCGTATTGCCGAGTTGGAAGAGCAGCTCCATCGTCGCCAGAACCTCACGCCTGACCAGCGTGTAGGCGAACTCTCTAAACGATTGGAGGCAGAAGGCGTTAAGGCGCGGAGTCTCTTGCTACCACTGCGCTCAGTGATGGTAGAGATACTGGACTGGGAAGACGCGCCTCGCGAACTGCACCATGCCTGCGCTCAGCAAGTGGCCCGGTTACGTATCGAGCTGGATCAAATGGAGCGTGAGCTTGGCCTGGAGCCTGTCGATCTGGACGTTGATGATAGCTGGATGCAGGAGATCAACCCGTCATGAATGCTTTCAACGCCGACGAACTCCGCCATTTTGACCACGTAGCTCAACAGCTAAGTGAGGCACCACGCGGGCAGAAAGGCCAGATCGTGGCGCGGGCTGCTCAGTTTCTGAGCTGCTCGAAGGATCGCGTTTACCGTGGCCTGAAGGCTGCTGGATGGGATGCTCAGCGTCAGCGTCGCCGGGATCGCGGTGTTAGTCAGGTCAGTCGAGAGGAAGCCGCCATGGTGGCCAGTATTATGCGTCAAAGCACCCGTGATACCGGTAAGCGTCTGCTCTCCATTGAAGACGCGGTGGAGATTGCTTTAGCGAACCCTGCCAGCGGCGTTACCACTCGTGCTTCAGCCGATACCTACGCCAGGGTGATGCGTGAGCATGGTCTGCATCCGGATCAAATAACACGGGCTACACCGTTTACCCAGATGCGCAGTCTACACCCCAACTATGTGCATCAATTCGATGTCTCGGTGTGCGTGCTGTACTACCTGGACAAAGGCGGTCTAGCGGTCATGGATGAGAAGCGGTTCTACAAAAACAAGCCGCAGAATGTCGCCAAGGTCGTTAATCAGCGTGTGCTCCGCTACCTAATTACCGACCACTATACCGGCGCGTTCTACGTCGAATATTTTCAGGCTGCCGGGGAAGACCAGGAGACACTGTTTGAGTTCTTAATGCGCGCATGGCCAGAGCGTGATCATCCCCATGATCCCTTCCATGGCGTGCCTCACATGATGGTTTGGGATGCCGGTAGCGCTAACCAGTCGCACCTTATTCGGAACCTATTGGATCAGCTTCAAGTAGAGCATTGGGCGCACACACCAGGTCAACCACGCAGCAAAGGCCAGGTAGAACGCACGCACGATCTGGTAGAGCGGGGTTTTGAAGGTCGCTTGTCGCTCATGAAGGTGGAGAGTCTGGAAGCCCTCAATACGGCGGCACATGCATGGATGCGGCATTTTAACGCCACCAAGCGACACACGCGCACCCGCAGTACCCGTTATGGCCTATGGCAAACCATTAAGTCTGATCAGTTACGGGTATGCCCACCGCGTGAACTGTGTGAACAGCTTCTTAGCACCAAACCCCAGCAACGTAAGGTGAAGGGGGACTTAACAATCTCCTTTGCGATTAAAGGCTTTGAGCCCGCTAACTATTCGGTTGAAAGCTTAGAAGGCGTTCGGGTGGGCGAAATGATCACGGTCTCTGTTAACCCCTACCGGGCCCCCAACGTTTTCGTCTCGCTGGAAGGAGAGCAGGCAAAAGTCGAGTGCGTACCCATGGAGCGTGATATAGCGGGCTTCTATCTCGATAGCCCTGTATTCGGCAATAACTATGCTGCCAAGCCGGATACCGATGTGGATACCAACCGTAAAGCCATGGATAAGGCTACCTATGGCGTTGAGACCCAGCAGGAAGTGGATAAGGCACGGAGCAAGCGCCAAACGCCTTTCAACGGATCGATTGACCCGATTAGCTACTTGGCTGCTGAGACGCTTCCATCCTACATGGCACGCCGCGGCAAGCCATTGGAGTTAGCGCAGCACGTAGCACCGTCTTTGGCACCGATGCCCCTGATCGAAGCATTGAAGCGCCTAAGAGAGCAGTTAGGGCGCACGCTTACGCCCGATGAAAGTGATCTTGTCAGAGCAAGTTATCCCGATGGCGTGCCTGAAGAGGTGCTGGATGCTCTTGCTCAACAGCTAAACGCGCCCGTTAGAACACGGCCCGTTGCTCGTGTCACTGGGTAAATGGAGGAAATGCTGATGCAAGCCATACACCACGATGCCGATGTGGCACCAACGCCAGCGAAGGCAAGCCCTATCAAGGCCCGCCGCATGCTAGCCCGCCTAGGGGTCAGCCAAGCCTCTTTGGCCGCTCATTTGCAGCTAGCCAATGGCAGGCAGCCATCACAGCCAACCATCGGCCACCTCTTGAGCCAAAACATCTGGCCTGCGAGAACGCCAAAAGCCTCGCTGCAACAGCAGATCAGCGAGTACATGCGCCAAATCGGCGTGAAAGAAGAGGAGATATTAGTGGCATTTGATGTAGATGACGAGAGCCCCAGCGTAGTGCGCCCCATCCGCCAAGATAATGCGCACCAACGCCGGGACTACGCTCCGATTGCCGTTTCAGACCTTAATCAACTACCGGAGAAAGCAATGCTAACACAGATGGCACGCCGCCATTTTGGCCTGTTCCGCGACCCCTTCATGGACGATGTACAGGGAGCTGAGGACGTTTTTCTATCCCCTGAACAGCGCTACATCCGCGAGCACATGTTCAGTACCGCCAAACATGGAGGCTTCTTAGCCGTCATTGGGGAGTCTGGCGCAGGTAAAAGCGTATTACGCCGTGACCTGATCGACCGCATCCAGCGAGAAGAGCACGCCATTACCCCCGTGATTCCCCGCACGATCGACAAGGGTCGCCTGACTGCCAGTGCCTTGTGTGATGCCATTATTGAGGATATCTCCCAAGAGAGCCCGAAGCGCTCACTGGAAGCGAAAGCCCGGCAAATTGAACGTTTGCTGACGGGGTCAAGCCGCAGTGGCACAAGCCATGTCTTGATCATTGAAGAGGCACACGACTTAACCATCTCAACGCTAAAGTATCTCAAGCGCTTCTGGGAGCTTGAGGACGGCTTTCGTCGCCTGATTGGCATCATCCTGGTGGGGCAGCCTGAACTGAAGGGTACACTTGATGAGCGCCGTAACTGGCAGGCCCGCGAAGTCATTCGCCGCATTGAAGTGGCAGAGCTGGCACCACTGGATGACCACCTGGAAGCTTATGTGGCCATGAAGTTCAAGCGGCTCGGAAAAGCAGCGGAAGACGTGTTTGAAGAGGATGCCTACAACGCTATGCGGGAACGGCTAACCCTTCAGCACCGCAGCAGTAAAGCGCCGATCTCACTGCTTTACCCTCTGATCGTTAACAATTTTATTGTCCGGTGCATGAACCTCGCCGTAGAGCTGGGTCAGCGCAAAGTTAATGCCGATGTCGTTAAGGGAGCCTGAGTGATGCCAGCAACACCCGCCAGTAATGCCAAGACTACCGCGAAACTTGATCTTCCTCTGATTACGCTAGGTGGTCAGTTAAACACCTTGGACGCCCTGATCAATAGCATGATCCGAGCAGGCTATTTAGATATGTCACCGCCCAGCTTTGAAGACATAGAGCACGTTCTCAACTTGTTATCACTTTGCAAAAAGGAAGTGAAACAGGCTGTCGAACTCTGCCAACTATGTGAAGAGCGCTATAACGCTCAGCGGTGTGCTGAGCTGGTTGCTAGCTAAGTCGACCTAAAAGCCCTTCTAAGGCGCGTTTAGCGTCAGGAAGGATAACCACGCGGCGGCGAGCCGATATCGCCGCCAGCGCAAAACTAACGCGCGTCTAACGGTGGTTAGTATGGAACTTTACCCCGGTAAGAAACGATTGCTTCAGGTTGCACGGCGCCAATTAGCGCTCAGCGACCAACAGTGGCGAGATTTGCTTGAAGCTGAGACAGGCAGTCGAAGCACACGTGACATAGACCTTACAGGCTTTGAAGCCGTGATGGAGCGGTTGAAAAAACTAGGGTTCGAGTCTACCCATTCAAGCGGTGATTATGGGCACAGAGCAGGTATGGCCACACCAAATCAGGTTCGGCTTATTCAGCAGCTTTGGCATGAATACGCCACCTATGATGACTCGCGATCTCTGGATCACTGGCTTGAGCACAGCTTTGGCATCAGCACCCTTCGCTTCGCAGATACTGACACCACCAGCAAAGCCATTACCGCACTTAAGGCGATGGTGGCACGTAAAAGGACTGATCAACATTAAGAAAGATATTGCTAGTATTTCGCTATTTGCTACGTCCCTCCATGATCACAGTGAGCCTATCTCCCCTCAAAAATTCCTAAAGCGCTTTATATTCGACTGCCTTAACAACCTTGGTGTAATGCACTTGAAGAATTTAAATCGGCTCTTTGCATAGAGCGCGGTTTTTATCAACAGCCATACCAGGGGGCTACCGTGACAACCACTACATCCACCACATCTAAACATACGTCTTCTAAACGCCTCTTAAGCCAGGCCGTCTCGCGCTTTATGCCAAAGATTTCTCTACAACAGCGCACTGTTCCCGTCTCCGCACTGGAAGAGCGGTTGTCTGAGCGGAATGACGTTAAGAGCCAACTGGCCGGTCTTCAGAGCGAGCGTGGGCGATTAAAAGAAAATATCAACCGTCAGTATACCCAGCTTCGACAAGCCCGAGAAAAAGCCGAAGGATACAAGGCTGCTGTAGCCCGCGAAAATAGCCCTGATGGCCCCTCGTATAGCCACCAAAGCTTGAAGGCAGCAGAGCAGGAAATCAGTCGCTTACAGAAAAGCATTGAAGAGGGCGATCTCCGTCTAAACGAGCTGGATAGTCAAGCAGCGACACTCCAGCAGCGCATTGAAGCATTGAGCACAGGCTCCAGCGAGCAGGACGTTAAAGCCTATTTACAGGCTCTTAATAAGGCCCGTGAGGAACTAAAACGATTAGATGAGTTGATTCAGTCCACTCAAGCCACCTCTCACTTTGACGATTCCCACGATGAAACGCTGGAAGCGCTACAAAGTGCCCGAGAGGATGTGCTGGCGGACATTGCAACGGGAGATGCCAAACCTGAGCTATTACATCAACTCGATGCCCAGATAGAAGAAATGCTATCTGATAGCGATGGCTCACAAGTTGATGCCATCACACAAGAGCGCAATAAACACCAAACGCTTGCGGGACTGGAGCGCCGACGGTCAGCCATTCAAGCGCGATATGAACAACTAAAAGCCCAATCCGCAGAAGTCACTGAACAGCTGGTAATTGCCCGTGTGGAGGCGCTTTCAGAGGACTATCTGAAACATGCCCAAGCCTTACAGCAAAGCTATCAGCAGATTCAAGGAATGGTTGGATTACTAACGTCGGCAGTTCCGGACACGAAAGTACGGCTGCTGCCCGTCCAGTGGGCCAGTGCAATGATCCCGGCCTTGCCGCTCAGGTCCTTCGAAAGCGTACAGCAGCATGATGCCGATAACGGCGTACTGTTTTCTGGGCGTTTAGCGAGCTCACCCGCAGAACGCCAGGCAGTGACTAATGAGCAACTTGAACAGCTAAAGGCAATGGGGATTAGCGAGCTGTTTACTCAGTAATACAACCACCTGTTCAGTAGCCCACGGTTCAATTTAGGTAAGCGAGGCAACCATGTCAGACAGCAACCAACGTCATTGGCCCAAAGGCATGATGGAAATGGCCGATGTGATAGAAGGCGCATTCATCAAGTGTGGCCATGCGCCTGAGGAAGCCAATGCACTCGCAAGCACTGCTATTGAGGCGCTGGCCTTTTTAGCTGGTGGCCGAAGTGTCTACCTACCCAAAGGTAGAGCACTTAGAACTGCCCTGAAACATCGGCAAATCTACAAAGAGTTTGATGGTGCCAACGTAGCCGCACTGGCTAAAAAGCACGATCTATCCTCTGCACAGATTTACACCATCATTAAAAAACAACGCAGCTTGGTGGCAAGTGAAACAGCGTGACGGAGCACTTCAGTACTGGCTAGATTTACCTAGCAGAGGGATCGTGGGAGCCTGCCGCGCGGGAGGCACCCGCGCTAGCCCTCATCAACGCCATCATTCAGTATTTGAGTGATAGCGAAGGGGTCGGCAGCCATGCCGATGGCAAGCCTGATAACCCTAGAGCAGCATGCATCCATACTCAAGCGTTTGAGTGTTTAAGCTGAACAGATTGACCTGCATGAACAGGAATAGCTATTCTTAATCATGTGAGCCAAGAGGCCAATATTCGTCTGGTGTACCCTGCTTAGGCAGATGAGGTATCTGGGGATGGCGAACCAGCCTTGGCTCACTCACGTTAGCGGTAATATCTCCCTGTAGTCCGCAAGAAAGGCGGTAATCGTTCACCTCGAAACGTTTACCGCCCTCTAAAATAGCCAGTCCACAGAGCCCCTTTGAGAGCCTAACGTTTTGAGCCGTAGAGAGCGCCTATGAGCGCCGCTTATTTTGCAAACGGTGCTTACTCGATAGTTGAAACACCTTTATGGCGCTATTAACCCCCTCTTAGCTAAGCCTCGCTGGTTCAATGTCGAGATATTCCATTGGCAGCCAATCACCCGACAAGGCTCAACATTAGCGCTCTGAAACTCTTCTGCACTCATTAAAACAGGGTTCTCAGGCACATCATGCCCAGCGCATTGATGCTCAATCATGACCGTGTTGCGTGTTTTTACCAGTGCCGGGTCTTCGTAGAGCTCGCGTGTCTGCTGAACCCTATAAAGGTTGTAAGCTAGCTTGCTCGTTTCAATGGATAGGAGCTTTGCAAAGCCTTTGGCACTGACGGGCTGGCTTGCCTTGCTTAATGCCTCTTCACCGGCAGGCCACGAAAAGTGTTCTGGCCACACTGGCATCAAGGACTTTTGAGCAATGCTGGGGGCTTGGCCGATCAGAGGCTGGAGCGTGGCCCAGACTTGTCCACGAGCGGCGTCGCTCCAATTAATATCAGCCTCAATACGATCAAAAGCAGGGCCGTAAAAGTCCTCAGGTTTGGCCGATTCGCTTGCTGTGGTGCTAGTGTCAGCTTTTGATGGAGCTACATGGCCACTGTTTGCTGGAGCGGAAAGGTAAAGGCGATACGAGCGGCCTGACTTCTCGCGATAGATAGCCCCCAACGCCTCTGCAAAATAAAGGACATAGCGCGCACCTTCTTTCTCTTGCTCGCTGCGACCTTTATAAATCTCGCTTTGCATTACCCCAGGATGTGCAGCGATCGCTGCCTTAACCTTTCGAATAGTTGATTGGTACAGAGGATCGTTAGCAACGACACTAGAAGCAAATGAACGAAACCACTCTTGCTGAGAGGCAGGATATTCAGGCCGAGTAATTTCATACGCCACCTTTTGCATCCGCTCTCTGGCTATGTCCCAACCGCCCTCAGCGTTCGCAATAGATACCAGGCAATCAGGCGTAAACCAATCGCCTAACTGCCAGCCTTGCTCTACCATATTCGCTTCGCTAGGCACTTGGTGGGCAGGTGAAGTCCCCGAGCGACTTACGCCAACAGGCTGACCGCTCGGTATAGCCTTTGGTGACGTAGATGTTGGTGTTCCGGTGATTAAAGGTCGCAACTTACCGACAATACCCATGAGCTGACTCCCTGTAGTAGCTTTCACCGAATCAGAATGGCATAGCAGTCTAATAATGCCTATGTGTAGGTCAGCTCAATAAGCTTGAAAGCTCGTGGCAGCAGGGAAGTATCTAGCCGCCACGAAGAGTTAGGAAGGGGGCAAAAATTGAAATGGGCTTTTCAGCCAGTGAAAAATAGAGAAATGCCATTATCTTGCGTCAGGCACCCGAATTATCGTGCGGCGCTACAGCATAGCGAGTTCTCTTTTTTATAGAATTATAAAGTCTTCAAACAGGCTACTGCCTGCGGAGGACAAAGCTATCCCACAAACCTTTCACCAACCTTGCATGACGCAAAAAGCCAACTAAAGTCTAACCATATAACTGCTATACGTCAGATATCCCCCCCTGCATCATCACCGTTATTGCACACTCCGTGCATACGGTTTGCACTCCCCCGCTCGATACTGACATTGTCAACTTACCAGGAGGTACGTTATGAAAATGTCATTACGCCAAGTGTTTGCCCCGGCTCTGCTGGCTATCGCGCTAACCCCACTTGCTGTGGTTGCACAGGCAGACCAGCATGAAGGTCGTCATTCAGGCGCTGACCGCGAAACCTTCTCGCAGCGCATGGAAGAGCGCCGCCATGAAGTGTACGACCGCGCCGGTTTGAACGAGGAGCAGCAAACGGCCCTCAACGAGCTAAACGCAGAGCACTTCCAAGCCATGCAGGCGTTGCGTAAAGAGCACCAGGATAAAGTTGCGGATATTCTTTCCGAAGAGGAGCGTGAATCTTTAAAGAACGCCATGAAAGAAATGCGTGACGAGCACCACAGGGATGGTAGAAGCCACGGTAGACACGGCCCGCGCGTTCAGCATGAAGACGCTACGGAAACCGCTAGCGAGTAAGCGCTTTTTTACTGTTAAGTCTTGTCAAGACGCCCGGCTTTTGCCGGGCGTTTTTGTATGCGCGCCTTGCCAAAACCTCACCTACCATTTCCTATCACTATCAAGACTGATTTGTAGTAAGCGCTTAAACAGCGTATTTTATATTGAACGTTCATTCAAAATAAAATGTTTCATCACTTGTCTCAACCAATGGAGTCCGCCTGCATGGCGAAAGACAACCCCTCCCTGCCCTCTCGCGACCGCCTCAACCCCGTGGTTTTTCATGGCAGTATGGCCGGTATATTGATATTTCTTGTGCTCACTCTGCTGTTCACGGAACAGGCTGGTGCATTTTTTAATGCAGCGCTTGCCTGGGTCAGTACCACCTTTGGCTGGTACTATATGCTGGCGATTGTGGCTTACCTGGTCTTTGTCGTGGTGATTGGCATGTCTCGGTTTGGCAGCATCCGCTTGGGTCCCGATCATTCGCGGCCTGAATTTTCATTGCTTTCCTGGTCTGCGATGTTGTTCGCTGCAGGTATCGGCATTGATTTGCTGTTTTTCAGCGTGGCTGAACCGATTTCTCACTACCTGGCACCGCCCGACCTGCCCCCCGAAAGCCAGGCTGCGATGCGTAACGCCGTCGTTCAAACCTATCTGCACTGGGGGCTCTCCGGCTGGGGGCTGTACGTGTTGATGGGTATGGCGCTGGCCTACTTCAGCTATCGCCACCGTTTGCCGCTAGCCATTCGCAGCGCGCTCTACCCGCTTCTGGGCAAGCGTATTTATGGGCCTATCGGTAACGCGGTGGATATCACGGCGGTGGTTTCTACCGTATTTGGTATTGCCACCAGCCTCGGCATTGGGGTCATTCAGCTTAACTACGGGCTGGCCTACATGTTCGATGTACCGGAAACGATTACGGTACAAATTCTTTTGATTGTCCTGGTGGTCATACTGGCAACCATTTCCGTGGTTACCGGGGTCGAAAAGGGTATCCGCCGCTTATCCGAGTTTAATATGCTGCTGGCACTCTGCCTGATGCTGTTCATACTGTTTTCAGGCGACACGCTGACACTGCTCGATAAGGTAGTTAACAACGCCGGTGACTATCTTTCCGGCTTTGTGGCGGCAAGCTTTGACACGCACGCCTTTACCGATGATGGCGCCCAGGAGTGGAAGATGGGCTGGACGATCTTCTTCTGGGGTTGGTGGATCGCCTGGACACCGTTTGTGGGTCTTTTCCTGGCGCGTATTTCTCGTGGTCGCACCATTCGCCAGTTTGTCGCCGGTGCGCTGTTTATACCGCTTGCCTTCATTATGGTATGGATGTCGGTATTGGGTAATAGCGGTATTGAGCTGGTCGCCAACCAGGGCGTGGCAGCACTCGGCGAGCAGGCGCTTAATACACCGCAAACTACGATTTACACCCTACTTGAGTACTATCCTTACGCAGCCATCACGGCAGCGGTTGTCACGATCCTGGGCGTTGTGTTCTTTATTACCTCCGCTGACTCCGGCGCGCTGGTGCTGGCTAACTTTACGTCTATCTTAAGTGACGTTAACCACGATGCGCCCATCAAGCTGCGCATTTTCTGGTCAGCGGTGATTGGCTTGATCACCATTGCTCTACTGATGGCCGGCGGGCTTAACGCTCTGCAAAGCGCAGTAGTGATTACCGCGCTACCCTTCTCGGTGGTAATTTTTGCGGTCATGGTGGGGATGTACAAGGCGCTAAAACTTGAAGGCAACAAGGCCGATGCACGCCGCGCCATTACCGGCAGCGCTCCAGGCGGCGATTGGAAGGAGCGCCTGGACCGCGCCCTGGACACATCCAACCGAGCTGGCGCTGCTGCAACCATCAAGCACTCGATTCGCCCAGCCATGACCCAGTTTGCCCAAGAGCTTGAAAGCCGTGGCCAGCCCGCCAATGTGAGTGAAGAGCAGTTGGAAGGCGAGCCGCTCCCCAGGCTAACGCTGCAGGTGGATTTTGGCGATGCCACCAGCTTTGTCTATCAGGTGTATCCACACCGGATGCGCACACCGAGCTTTATTGAAGCCGACGATGACTTCTATGTGCGCCTGGATGTCTATCTGGCTGAAGGCGGGCTGGATAAAGACCTGAACGGTTATACCCGCGGCCAAGCGATTGGCGACCTGGTAGGCGAGTACGAGCGCCACCTGCACTTTTTGACCCTGGCAGGCCAGGAACGCGGCACCGTACAACCCATGCCTGGCAGCATCGGCGAACCGCCGGAGAATGCTCAGCTGTAACTGTGATCGCATTTACCCAAAAGACGAATCCCGGCCTATGTGCCGGGATTTTTGTGCCTAATCGTTCGAGCCTCGCGCCTCAAGGCTGAGAATCAACAGCAGAGAGGGTGTAACCCATTATTCGTCGCAAGCGGGCTGTCGTCAGAGGGGCAGATAATACCGCTCGGCACCATGCCGAGCGGGGGAGCGAGCGCGGATTAGAAAAAACCGAGCGGATTGATGTCGTAACTGACCAGTAGGTTCTTGGTTTGCTGATAGTGCTCAAGCGCCACCTTGTGGGTTTCACGGCCAACGCCGGACTTCTTGTAGCCACCAAATGCCGCATGGGCGGGATATTGGTGGTAGCAGTTGGTCCATACGCGACCAGCCTGAATGCCCCGCCCCATGCGAAAGGCAACGTTAATATCCCGGCTCCATACACCTGCACCCAAGCCAAACTCGGTGTCGTTGGCGATCGCCAGCGCTTCTTCTTCATCCTTAAAGGTGGTGACCGCCACCACCGGGCCAAAGATCTCCTCTTGGAAGACGCGCATCTTATTGTCGCCTTTCAGTAGCGTCGGCTGGATGTAGTAACCCTTGTCGTAGCTGGGGTCGAAGCTTTCTTTATCTCCACCGGTCAGAAATTCAGCGCCTTCCTCACGGGCGATATCCATGTACGACATGATCTTGTCGTACTGCTCTTGAGAGGCTTGAGCGCCTACTTGCACATCGGTATCCAAGGGGTTGCCGCGCTTAATAGTCCTGGTGCGCTCAAGCACCTTGGCCATAAATTCTTCGTACATGCTCTCTTGAATCAGTGCACGTGAGGGGCAGGTGCACACTTCGCCCTGGTTAAAGAAGGCCAGCACTAGGCCCTCTACCGCTTTATCGATAAACGTCGGCTCGGCGCTCATGATATCGGCAAAGTAGATATTGGGTGATTTACCGCCCAGCTCCACGGTGGAAGGAATAATGTTTTCAGCGGCGCACTTAAGAATATGTGACCCCACCGGCGTGGAACCGGTAAAGGCGATTTTGGCGATACGTTTGTTACTGGCCAGTGCCTGGCCGGCTTCTGCACCGAAACCATTGACGATATTAACCACACCCGGCGGCAGCAAGTCACCAATCAACCCCATCAGCACCAGCACAGATGCGGGCGTTTGTTCGGCGGGTTTAAGTACTACGCAATTACCGGCGGCAAGCGCGGGGGCCAACTTCCAAACAGCCATTAAAATAGGGAAGTTCCAGGGGATGATCTGACCCACCACGCCCAGCGGCTCATGAAAATGATAAGACACGGTGTTGGCGTCAATATCGGCAGCGGAGCCTTCCTGCGCCCGAATGCAGCCCGCAAAGTAGCGGAAGTGATCAACCGCCAAAGGAATATCAGCATTCAGGGTTTCACGCACGGCCTTGCCGTTATCCCAGGTTTCTGCCACGGCCAGCTTTTCAATGTTCTGTTCAATGCGATCAGCAATTTTTAGCAGGGTATTGCTGCGCTCAGCGGCAGAGGTTTTCCCCCAAGCAGGTGCAGCCTTATGGGCGGCATCCAGGGCTTTATCGATATCGTCAGCAGTAGAGCGCGGAATTTCGCAGAAGACCTGGCCATTGACAGGGCTAATGTTATCGAAATACTGCCCATTAACGGGCGGTACAAACTCACCTCCGATGTAATTGCCATAGCGTTTTTCAAACGAGACGACGGACCCATTATCACCCGGATTGGCATAAATCATGAGAAGGCTCCTGAGGATTATGATTATTAAACGTGCCCTAACAGTATTGTTTATTATTGCCAATGACGATATAGCTTGATGCTAGGGTTAGCCCTTATCCCTTGGTAGAAGACTGCCTCTGCCGCCAACGTTTGAGTGCGCTGTGGGTTCGTGCAGCGGTGTGGCGCACTACACCAAGTGATTCATCAAGCTGGCTTTTTGTATTTCCCTCCTCACGAGCTAACACTTCAAGGCTTTTGGCCTTCTCCGCCAGCGCCTCTGCGCCCATACTCAGCGACTCCCCACGAAGCTGATGTGCCAATCTGGCTATCTGCTGCCGAGCCTGTTCGCTAAAAGACGCTTCCGGCGTGGCAAGGTATGCGCTCAGTTGGGACACATAGTCGCTGATCTGCTGATGATACAAAGCAACCAGGTTTATCAAGTGCTCATCGCCCAAACTCTCCTGAAGCATGGTGAGCGTGTCAGCATTCAGTACATTGTGTTCAAAAACATCGCGTTCAAAAACATCATGCTCAAACGTATCGCCCTGCTCCTGCGCGGGCACCGCTGTCTTACGGGCTAGCGCTGACGGCGATAAATGCAGAGCAAGCACGTCACCAAGCGCCAGAAGCGAAAGCGGCTTGGTAATGTAGTCGTTCATTCCGGCAGCCAGGCAGCGCTGGCGGTCATTGCCTCCCGCTGTCATGGCAATAATGGGCACGTCCGCCAACCAGCCTCCTTGCTCACGCAGGTGCCGCGTCACCATCAAACCGTCCATATCAGGCAGCTGTATATCCATAAAGATTAAGTGCACCGGCAAGGACGCCGCCATGTCTAGCGCATCCTGCCCATTCTCGGCACACACGACCTCGCACCCCAAGCGTGACAAAAGCCCGGTCGCGACTTTGCGATTAATGGCGTTATCCTCCACTAACAGCAGTGCTGTACCCGCAAAGTTTCTCGTCTGCTCATTAGGAAGCACTGCCTCGACGGGCATCGCTTTAACCAGCGGCAGTTTGCACCAAAATGTACTTCCCTGTCCCAGCCTACTCTGCACACCCAACTGCCCGTTCATGGCTTCACTTAGGCGCTTACAGATAGCAAGCCCAAGCCCCGTCCCCCCGTAGCGGCGAGCGACCGATGCCCCCGCTTGCTGAAAAGGTTCAAATAACGCCGTTTGCTGCTCTTCACTAATCCCGCACCCGGTGTCGCTAACTTCCAGTAGCAGGTGCTCCACCGTTGAAGAGACCCGAACAGTGATCGCTCCGTGATCGGTAAACTTGGTCGCGTTCGCCACAAGGTTAAGCAAAATCTGTCTCAGACGACCCGCATCAGCCATCACCCAACGCGGCACCAGCGGGTCGATATGCATGCTTAACGCCACCCCTTTGGCCCTCGAACGCGGTTCAAATAGCGCTACTACGCTATCAACCAAGGGCCTTAATTCAGTAGGTGACGCTTCAAGTGTTAAATGGCCTGCTTCGATTTTGGAGAAATCGAGAATCTCGTTGATCATGGCCAACAGCTGGTTGGCGCTCTCATGAATCGTGCGCGCGTAATCTTCTACCTGGGCCGAGCTTGCTGGCTCACTGAGCAGCTCGCTCATGCCGATCACGCCATTAAGCGGGGTACGAATCTCATGACTGACCATGGCCAGGAAGTCGGACTTGGCATGATTAGCAGCCTGCGCCTGCTCGGCGGTCACTTCCAATTGTTGGCTTAGTTGCTCCTGTCGACGCCGGGCTGTCGCACTTTCACGCATTTCTCGGATCAGGAACGCAATGACCAACAACACAGCCAGGCTCATACCGACCAGCAGCGTCATTAATAATTTATAGAGCGCGCTTAACACACGGCGCTCTTCAGTGGCAGACTCCGCCAGGTAACCATTGATGGTGATGACAAACCGCTCGGTTAGCTGGGTGAGTGCTTCAAGCTCTGCTTCAATTAACACAATGGGCAGTTGATCCAGCACCTCATGAGGTGCAAACAAGAGGTCCAGCGGTTCCATCTGCTGGCCTATTTGCGTTAGCAACTGCCTCGCCCCTTCAATGTCAGTAATCAGTGAGTTGACTTCCCCTTCTTGAAGCAACATAAGACGGCTATACAAAAGTTCAAAACGCATATTCAGCTCGTTTTGTACCACCGGGGGCATCTCTGCACGGGATGCTGAAAGCAAGTGGTTAAGCAGCTGTACTGCATCACGATCGAGTTTATAGGCTACCCATGAGGTATCTTCGCGCAAACTTTGTGTGAGGTTGTCCTGCCGCCAAGAGGCCAGAGCAGCGACTACCAGCGCCGATGCAAACAGCAGCACGGTAATAATGGCCACCAGTTTAAGGCGGCGAGGATAACGCAGCAGGCGGGGCGAGCGCACTTTGGCTCGGTTAAAGAACATCTATACGCCTAACCTGCCAAACAGCTCTAAAGCGCACTTTTTCACTTTCGTCCTGATCAAACGGATAAAGCACCCAAAGAGGCCCAAACTCGCGAATAGGGATGTGCTGGTTATTTCGTTTAAGTGCCAGAATGACGTCGTAATCATAAAAATCCTTGATCGGTATGTCAGCCACATAGCCGTTAAGGGCCGATACCTCTATCGCATCACCCTTGGCACCTACGTGCTCAAGCACATCACGTAACAACGGGCCTGAATATTGACTGACGCCACTTGTCCAGGGCGTACTCGTTTCAAACGCGTGCTGTGGCAGCCCCTCTAACATGTCAATATCAAAGTCGGCACCCGCTTCGGTATTCACATTTACAATATTGCCTCTTACTTCCAGCAAAACGTTACCATCTGGTGCTTCCAAGGGGGTGGACACATCGGCAAATCCAGCCAAGGGAGACCCTAGCACCAGCAGAACCCACCCCAGTAATAATGTTCTCACGATGACATCCTCATATAACTTTGCTCTATAGTTTTCTATTCAACTTTCGATACAAACACCCGTAGAGTATCGCGATCGGCTTACCCAGGTCAGGAAAAAAAGCGACTTTCTATATTAATTACAATTAGATACACCTACACAGCTACTTAAAGACTACTATTTTACTAAACATTACCGTGGGGTTATAAAAAAACTCCAGCTCATATGAGCTGGAGTTTTCATAGTGCCTGATACCTTTTAAAAAGCGCCTAGCGAACGATCATGACGGACACCTTTGAGTGATGAACAACATGCTCAGCATTCGGGCCCAGTACATAGTCGACAAACTTATGCCGAGTATGAGAAGCCATCACGATCAGGTCCACGTCCAGCTTTTTACCCACCTTAATGATGGCCTCCCAGGGGGAGCCATCGACAATAATGCTTTGGGTTTTAACATCCTGCGGAATATTGTCCTGAATAAACGTATGCTGCGCCTCTTTCATGGCTTCATGCGCTTTTGCAGAAAAATTCTTGGGGAAGTAAGCCCCTACCATCGGCATTTTGAGTTCTGGCAGCACAGTGACAATGTGCAACGACGCACCGAAGGTCTGGCAAAGCGTTACCGCCGTGGGCAACGCTTTCTTCCAGGAACCCTCTTCATTCAAGTCCACGGGCAGTAATATTTTTTGGTACATGACAACCTCCCTAGGCCACTGCCGCGCCATCATGATCAGACTTTTTACTACGCCGGCGACGCTGCATGAGCACAACAAAACCAAATATTGCCAACGCCGGTAGCCACATCCACTCTTTCGTCCAGCGGTCTACAGGGGCCAGTACTTCGATAATCTCCTGGTCGAAGTCAAACCCCAGGTCGGCGGCCTGGCTGCCGAAGGCGACGAAATCGACTAGCGTTTGATCACCGTCTACATACAGCTCCATACCGAGGTTTTCCAGGCGCTCCTGGCCCGTATCACCGCGGGGCACCGGGACCAGTACGTAGGTCGTCATTGGCGAGCCAAAAGCATCTTCACCAGCGATTTGTACCCGCAGGTTACTGCCATCCTCGACACGCTCAAGGGCATCAGCAAACTGGGCAGGCGGCACTGACGCATACGGGTCATGTATCTTGTCCATCCAGAAGCCTGGGCGGAAGAGCGTGAAAGCGACCAATAGCAGCAGCAGCGACTCATACCAACGATTGCGCGTCAGCATGTAGCCTTGCGTGCCTGCGGCGAAAATCAGCATCGCCACGGTGGCCACAATAAACACCACCACGCCCTGCATCGGGGTAACATCAATGAGCAGCAGGTCCGTATTAAAGATAAACAGAAACGGAAGCGCTGCCGTACGCAGGCTGTAGTAGAACGCCTGGAAGCCTGTCCGAATCGGGTCCCCTCCGGACACAGCAGCAGCCGCAAAAGAGGCCAGCCCCACGGGCGGCGTAACATCCGCCATAATGCCGAAATAGAACACGAACAGGTGGACAGCGATCAGCGGCACAATCAGGCCATTTTGCTGACCCAGCATCACAATCACCGGCGCCATCAAGGCCGAAACCACAATATAGTTAGCGGTCGTGGGCAAGCCCATGCCTAGAATCAAGCTCAGCAAGGCGGTTAAAAACAAAATCATCATCAGGTTACCGCCTGACAGGATTTCAACCACATCTGCAAGCACAAGGCCCACACCGGTTTGCGACACCGCACCCACCACGATACCCGCTGTGGCCGTCGCGATACCGATACCGATCATGTTACGCGCGCCAGTCACCAGGCCGTCCCACAGGTCTAAAAAGCCCTCTTTGATATCGGCGGCCATTTTGCTGCGCCCACGGAAGACGGCAATAATGGGACGCTGCGTCACCATAATAAAGATCATGAACACCGTGGCCCAAAAAGCGGAAAGCCCAGGCGAGAGCCGCTCGACCATCAAACACCAAACCAGCACAACAACCGGCAAGATATAGTGCAAACCGACCATTACGGTGGGTCGTGTCTGCGGCAGTTTAATAACCTTGGCGTTAGGGTCATCCATTTCCAGCTCAGGATAGTGAGACCCGATTTTCAAAAGCCCTACATAAATAATCGCCAGGCCGATTGAAATGACCCACGGCGTTGCCTCACCCAGCAAGGGCTTGAGCCACCCAAGGCCGTAATAGACCACCACCGACAGCCCCATTAACAGCAGCAGGCCGGTTAAAAATCCTATGATTTTGTTGAGTAATGGACGGGCTGGGTTATTGGAAGGCAGCCCTTGCATATTGGCTTTAAGGGCTTCCAGGTGAACGATATAAATCAGCGCAATATAGGAAATAATCGCAGGCAGGAAGGCATGTTTAATAACGTCCACGTACGGGATGCCGACATACTCAACCATCAAAAACGCAGCCGCGCCCATTACCGGCGGCATGATTTGCCCATTCACCGATGAGGAGACTTCAATGGCACCGGCTTTCTCAGCGCTAAACCCCACCCGTTTCATCATGGGAATAGTGAAGGTGCCCGTTGTTACCGTATTGGCAATCGAGGAGCCGGAAATTAGCCCGGTCATGCCTGATGCCACAACGGCCGCTTTTGCAGGGCCGCCTTTAAGATGGCCTAACATCGAGAATGCGACTTTTATAAAATAGTTACCGGCACCGGCCTTATCGAGCAACGCACCAAACAACACAAACAGAAAGACAAAGCTGGTAGATACACCTAGCGCGATACCAAAGACGCCCTGGGTACCCAACCACTGGTGGTTGATCAACCCTCCCAGGCTGACGCCTCGGTGGGCAAGAATGCCCGGCATGTACGGGCCAAACAGGGAGTAGCCAATAAATATCGCGGCAACCACCATCAGGGGTGGGCCAAGCGCACGCCGAGTAGCTTCCAGCAGCATGATAATGCCGACGATGCCCACCACGATGTCCTGCGTGATAGGGCGCCCGGGGCGCTGCGCCAACTCTGAATAGAAAAGAAACAGATACCCACCGCAAAAGGCCGCTACCGCTGCAAACATCCAGTCTTGTAGCGGAATACGGTCGCGCGGTGAGCGCTTTAACGCAGGATAGGCCATATAGGCCAAAAACAGCGCAAACGCCAAGTGAATAGAGCGTGCTTCAGTGGCACTAAAAACACCGAAGCCGATCATATAAGGGAGTGGAGATGCAATCCATAGCTGGAACAGCGACCACGCTGCTGCAATACTTACCAGCAACTTACCGGGTACGCCGTGAGGCTTCCTTGCCCCTGTGTCACTGGCGGCGACCATATCCTCCAGGTCGCTCTCAGTGGCGTTAGAGGGTTGTTTGTCATCACGCATACGCTTGCCCTGCCTAATGGTCAGCGCTGACAATCAGCGCTTTCAACAAGAAGCGCGGACACCCGAGGTGCCCGCGCTTAAACTTCAAAAGCAATCACTATTGATCCTGGCTAATAGCGTCACACTAGGATCTTATTCGATCCAGCCACGCTCGCGGTAGTAACGTGCAGCGCCATCGTGCAGCGGTGCAGTTAGACCGTCAGAAATCATGTCTTCTTCGTTAAGGTTTTCGAACGCCGGGTGCAGGCGCTTGAAGCGATCAAAGTTATCGAATACCGCTTTAACCGTTTCGTAAATAACCTCTTCATCCACGTCAGTCGATGAAACGAAAGTGGCTGCTACACCGAAGGTTTCAACGTCTTCGTCGTTACCACGGTACAGACCACCGGGGATCACAGAACGCGTGTAGTAAGGATACTCTTCGATCAGCGTATCGATTTCATCACCAGTGACCGATACCAGGTTCGCATCAATCGTGGTGGTGGCTTCCTGGATGGAGCCATTCGGGTGGCCTACCACATAGACCATCGCATCGATGTTGTTATCAGACAGAGCTGAAGCCTGTTCCGCCGCATCCAACTGAGATGCCAACGCGAACGTATCTTCGTCCCAACCAAACGCTTCCATGACGACATCCATGGTGTTGCGCTGGCCAGAGCCTGGGTTACCGATGTTAACGCGCTTACCCGGGAAGTCGCTGATATTGTCGATACCCGCATCCGCACGCGCGACAACGGTAAGAGGTTCACCATGCATGGTGAATACCGCACGCATGTCACCCCAGGGGCCTTCTTCTTCAAAGTTGGCTTCGCCGTTGTAAGCACGGTATTGAACGTCAGACTGGACAACGCCCATATCCAACTCACCGCTTTTCATGCCATTCACGTTGGCAACAGAGCCGCCTGTAGAAGGCGCATTACAGCGAATACTGTGCTCTTCGCTGCCACGGTTAACCATACGGCAGACCGACTGGCCTACGACGTAGTAAACACCGGTCTGGCCGCCTGTGCCGATTGTAATATAGCGCTCTTGAGCAACAGCGGGGGCAGCAAACGTAGCTGCTGCGATCAACGCGCCAGAAAAAGTGGCGGTAGAAAACACATGGCGATTCATGGATACACCTCTATCTTGATGTTGTGAGCGTTATGCGTTTTGGAACCACCGATGATCTGTTCCCTCGGGTGATTTTTCGTCCAAAACGTTTTCAAGACAAACTGTTATAGTTCGACATCCTGAAGTGCCGACCTTAACTACTTTAGCGAAAAAACCGCTAATTAGCGAAGCCAATACGTGGCTTCAAGGATACGAGCGGCGCCTATTGAAACACGACTCTAACGCTGCGTAACGTTTAGTCACCGTTAATTGCTATGCCTCTTTTGCATAGGGGGTATGAGATAAGCAACCAAACTTCCCGAAAACCTGCCTGGCCCGTCAAGGGGTTGGTGGCTTAATAAGGTATAGCTCAATAGGCAGGGGTAGCCAAATGCCCCTGGGCGCTAAAGCCCGCACAGAGGCTCCCTGAGGTTCGCTACCTACACGCCGGCAACGACCAGAACCACCCACGCCCTAAGCGTGGTGTGGTTCCTTTTTACCGATTCTTATGGCGATACAAGCGCCGTCGCGCCTTGAAGAGACCTACTGATCGATGGGCTTGCAGAAGCCAGCTTGATCCGGAATCGAAATACAGTCGCCCACTTTAATGCCGCGTTCAGCGAAGTAGCCGCCATTGACCTCAAGGGCCGCCCAAAATGCAGCACCTGCCGGATAGGAGGGACAATTGGCCGGAACACTGGACTCACAGGGAGGCATGGTGTTAATTGCTACGATACGCCCCTCCTGATCGATAAACGCGATATCCAGCACAATGCGCGTGCGGTACATCCAAAAAGTGTTGCCAGCAGGCTGCTCGCTCTCAAAACGGAACAGCATGCCGCGGTTTTCAGGCAGCGATTCACGCTCCATCAACCCTCGCTGACGCTGCGCCGCGCTTTTAGCCACTTCCACTTCCAGCCGGTGTGGGCCTCCGTCATTATGAATAGCCAAGGACAGTAAATCGCTCTCTGGGTCAGCGCCCTCGGCCCAGGCGAGCGCGCCCCAAACCGTACCGGGAAGCAGCGCGACCAAAGGCAAACCTAACGCAGCTTTTAGCATAAGACGACGAGTCGGGTTCATGGAGGCAGGTCCTTTAATCGGTAGGCTGGTCAATCGTCATGACTTTCATCGTATTGGTACCGCCATGAGCATTCATGTGATCACCCCGTGTCAGGATGACATGATCCCCCGGCTCGGCAAGCTTATGTTGCACCAGCAGTTCCAGCGCACGACGATTAAGCTCGGTCGCACTCATTTCTGAGGTATCAAACGGTAGCGACACGACGCCACGATATAGCGCCATACGCCGTTGGGCGATGGGGTTATGGGCAAGGCCGACAATCGGCAAACCAGAACGGATGCGCGAGGCAATCAAGGGGGTATAGCCGGAGGCGGTCATGCAGGCAATCGCGGCCACACCGGTCATATGGTTGGCGGCGTACATCGCAGAAAGGGCAATGGTTTCATCGGGGCGAGTAAAGCCTTCATGAATCCGGTGGCCCGACTCTTGTGCCACCTTTTCACGCTCAGCGCCCAAACAGACACGCGCCATGGCTTCCACGGTTTCCACCGGATAGTCGCCTGCGGCAGTTTCCGCTGAAAGCATCACGGCGTCACTGCTATCCAGCACGGCATTGGCCACATCAAACACTTCAGCGCGGGTAGGCAGCGGCGCCGAGATCATGCTTTCCATCATTTGAGTGGCGGTAATCACCGCACGGTTGAGCGAGCGGGCGCGTTTGATCATGCGCTTTTGCACGCCCACCAGTTTGGCGTCGCCAATCTCAACCCCCAGGTCGCCTCGGGCCACCATCACCGCTTCAGAGGCTTCGATAATGCCGTCAAGCGTTGCCTCATCGGCCACAGCCTCGGCACGCTCAACCTTGGCCACTAGGCCAATCTCCTTGCCCTCTTCACCCAGCAGACGGCGCGCTTCCAGCATGTCTTCGGCATGGCGCGGGAAAGAAATCGCCAGGTAATCAACGCCAATCTCAACGGCGGTTTTTAAATCCTGTTTATCTTTATCCGTTAGCGCCGGGGCAGAAAGCCCACCGCCCTGTTTGTTGATGCCTTTATGATTGGAGAGTTTGCCCCCCACTACCACGTGGGTATGAACCTGCTGGCCTTCTACGCGGGTAACGTCCAGCACCACACGGCCGTCATCCAGCAACAGGCGGTCGCCAGCGCCCACATCCTGAGCAAGGGTTTTGTAGTCGCAGCCCACTTGATGAACGTCGCCTGCATCACTGTCCATCGCCATATCCAGCACAAACGGCTGCCCCTCTTTCAGGGTCACCATGCCCTCTTTAAAGCGGGCAATGCGAATCTTGGGGCCCTGGAGGTCCCCCAGTGCTGCCACACTGCGCCCCAGCTTGGCAGCAATTTCGCGCACCCGTAAAAGACGCTGACGATGATCATCGGGCGTGCCGTGGGAGAAGTTCAAACGTACGACATCTACCCCCGCTTTCAGCATTGCCTCCAAAACGCCCTCACGGTCACTGGCGGGCCCCAGGGTGGCAACAATTTTGGTACGGCGAAGCGGGATATGTGTCTGTGCGTTCATAGTTTTCCTAAACAATCACGGGGTTTGTCATTAGCCTATCAGTATAAGACCACCAGGATGACAACCGTAAGGCGTGTGCACAAGTTATTCGCGTAAATCGACCGTAATTTCGAGCGAATACTCTTCGCAGTTATTACCTTCGCCGCCGCGATCCACCACTAAGAACTCGCCTTCACGCTCAAGCACCGACTGTATCGCATGCCAAGTGCCTGCTCGGTAGTTAACGCCCTGACGGCCGTCGGTAACAAACGCACGCACTGTCTTTGGATCAATCGTCTCGCCTGGCGGTGCGACCACCACAATAAAGCGTTCCTGATGCAGCGGCATAAATGCCTGGCTGCCCAGTGGATGGCGCTCTAAAAAGGTTAACTCAAGCGGTAAGGAAACGGGCTGACTCACAAACAGATTGATCAGCGTGTGGGCGTTTTCACCCAGGGTTTGCACCTTCGCCAGGCCGTGATGGCGCTGGGTACGCCCGGCGTTAATGGCAAACGAGGGTGACTCGCGCGCGTCGATGACCTCGCCAAAAGGCGCGAAGGCCTCACGCGTCAACGGCTCGGCGGTGAGAGTCAGCATGCAGGCCTCCTCATGGCTTTCTTCATTTCAACGAAAACTTCATTTCAGCGAAAGAGCTTGAGCTTTGCGTGGCGGTTGACGTCCTTGTAAAGCAGGTAGCGAAACGGTCCCGGGCCGCCGGCATAGCAAGCCTGAGGGCAGAAAGCGCGCAACCACATGAAATCCCCTGCTTCCACTTCCACCCACTGCTGGTTTAGGTGATACACCGCCTTGCCTTCCAGCACGTAAAGGCCGTGCTCCATGACGTGGGTTTCATCAAACGGAATGACGCCGCCGGGCTGGAAGTTGACGATGGTGACGTGCATGTCATGGCGCACATCGTTAGGGTCGACAAAACGGGTGGTCGACCAGCGCCCTTCCGTGCAGGGCATCTCGCTGGGCGTGATCGCCTGCTCGTTGGTGACGAAGGCTTCCGGTACATCAAGGCCGTCCACGTACTCGAAGGCCTTGCGAATCCAGTGAAAGCGAACGGCTTCGCGGGATTCATTGCGCACTCGCCACTCCACCCCCGGCGGAATAAACGCATAGCCGCCCGGGGCCATGGCGTGGCGCACGCCGTCCAGACTCAGCGACAGCTCGCCCTCGACCACGAACAGCACACCTTCGGCATCCTCCTCAGGCTCAGGCTTGTCGCTTCCGCCGCCGGGCTGCACTTCCATGATGTACTGGGAGAAGGTCTCGGCGAAGCCGGAGAGCGGTCGCGCCAGCACCCAAGCGCGGGTACCCTGCCAAAACGGCAGGTTACTGGTGACGATATCGCGCATGACGCCTTTCGGGATTAGCGCGTAGGCTTCGGTAAAAACGGCCCGATCCGCCGTTATTTGGGTTTGCGGTGGATGCCCACCTTGAGGGGCATAGTAAACCGGATTGCTCATTGAATGGCCTTTTATGAGGTAACGGGCGGATGGTGTTTCGCCCAGTGGCGGGCGATATCGACGCGTCGAGCGACCCATACGCGATCATGGGTCTCTATATAGTCTAAAAAGCGCTGTAGGGCGCGGAAACGTCCCGGGCGTCCCAGCAAGCGGCAGTGCATGCCGATAGAGAGCATCTTGGGCGCTTCTTCCCCCTCTTCATACAGCACATCAAAGGCATCGCGCAGATACGTAAAGAAGTGATCCGCCGTATTGAAGCCCTGCGGCGCAGCAAAGCGCATATCGTTGGTGTCCAGCGTATAGGGCACAATCAGATGAGCGTGATCACTCCCCTGGCTGTCGGTAACGGTCGTCCAAAAGGGCAGATCGTCGCCGTAATAGTCACTATCGTAAAGAAAACCGCCTTCATCCATAATCAGCTTACGGGTGTTGGGGCTATCGCGCCCGGTGTACCACCCCGCTGGCTTCTCCCCGTATAAGCGCTGAAATATCTCCACGGCTTTTTGCAGGTGTTCACGCTCAATGTGTTCGGCTACTTCTTGGTAGTGAATCCAGCGGTAGCCGTGACACGCGACCTCATGCCCCAACTCCTTGAATGCCTGGGCGACATCAGGGTTTCGCTCTAGCGCCATCGCCACACCAAATACCGTTAAAGGCAGCCCCCGCCGCTCAAATTCGCGAAGAATACGCCACACGCCTGCCCGAGAGCCGTACTCGTAGATCGACTCCATGCTCAAGTGGCGGTCAGCGTAACTGGCTGCGCCGATGATCTCGGATAAAAACTGCTCAGAGCCATTATCTCCGTGCAGCACGCAGTTCTCCCCACCCTCTTCATAGTTGAGGACAAACTGTACGGCGATTTTGGCCTTGCCTGGCCAGTTGGCATGCGGCGGTGTACGCCCATAGCCTTTTAAGTCACGCGGATAGCAGAGGTCAGTGGTTAGCGTCATCAGCGGGCCCTTCGGTTATCACCAAGCGTATAAATTCAATTAATTGACCATTATTGTATACAAAATAAACATATTAATAGCCCACGGCAATATTCCCAGGAATGGCTGATCAACCCATCGTATCTCTTATAACTTAAAAAGCGCCAAACCTGAGCGTGTAGACGAATCTATTAGCCTTTTTAATGAGAGTAAAGGCCTTGCTCTTGGCGATAAAGCCCCCTATTTTTGTATACAAGATACATCGGATCGTTTACCTACAGGATCGCGTGCTGTGCACATACATATTATTAACCCCAATACGACGGCATCCATGACCCAAGCCATTGGGCAGGCTGCTGAGCTTTACGCTTCTCCGGGGACCCGCATAAGCGCGTCTCAACCTGAATCAGGTCCGGTTTCCATTGAGAGCCATTTTGATGAAGTGGTAAGCGCGGTAGGCGTGGCCGAAGAAGTACTTAAAGGTGAGCAACAAGGCGGTATTGATGCCTATATTGTGGCCTGCTTTGGCGACCCTGGTCTGCTTGCCGCGCGTGAAGTAACCCGTGCCCCGGTGATTGGCATTGCTGAGGCAGCCTTCCATTTAGCCACGCTAATCAGCACGCGCTTCTCCATTGTTACCACCCTGGGGCGTACCGGCATTATTGCCGAGCACCTGCTTGAGCAGTACGGCTTTCGCCACCACTGCCGACGCATTCGAGCCGCTGAAATTCCGGTACTAGACCTTGAGCACCACCCCGATGCGGCGTTTACCCGAATTGTCGAGGAGTGCTGCCGCGCCAGGGACGAAGATGATATCGGCGCCATCGTGCTGGGCTGTGGTGGTATGGCGAACCTCACCCAACAGATTAGCCACGAAGTGGGTATTCCCGTCGTTGAAGGTGTAAGCGCAGCCTTGAAGCTTGCAGAATCCCTGGTCGGCTTGGGACTGCATACCAGCAAACATGGCGACCTTGCTTACCCACGCCCCAAACCCTTTACCGGTAAGTTTGCCGCCCTATCAAACCTTCCATTGCCGCTTAAATAGCACGCTCATCAGAAGGTCAGAAATTCGTTAATCAGTGCATTCGTAAAAGAACCAGAACGTCCAGTAGTACGCCATGCCGCAAGCATCTTTCAGGCTACAACCTGAGAAACCAACAATACTCATAATCTTGCGAGGACGACATCATGAGCATTTCAAATGCTGCTCTTGCGTCAGAAGACGCTTCTACAGCGCGCACTAAAGCCCTGGGGGAGGAAAGCCTGGCCCCCCAGGGTACCCGAATTATGGGGCGAGGCTCCTACTTTCTGGCCTGGTTTGGTGGGTGCGTTTCCATCGGCACCTTTGCCATGGGCTCAAGCGTTGTCGGTACGTTAAACCTGCTACAGGCAACGCTTGCCATCGCCATCGGGTGCTTTGTCATCGGCATTGCACTGGCGATTAACGGTGCAGCGGGCTACAAATACGGCATTCCGTTTATGGTGCAGGCGCGCAGCACATTTGGGTTTACCGGTACGCGTATTCCCGGCCTGGTTCGCGCGTTACCTGCCGTGGTGTGGTACGGCTTTCAAAGCTGGATTGGCGCAGGCGCACTCAACATGGTGTCAGCAACCCTGTTCGGCTTTGATAACCTGGTGTTTTACTTTATTACCTTCCAATTCCTGCAAATCGGCCTTTCGGTGATGGGCTTTCAAGGTATCAAGTGGCTGGAAAATATCGGCAGCGCGTTTATTTTGGCCTCGCTGATGTACATGTTTTACGCCACGGTGCAGCGCTATGGCGATGAATTATCCGCCAGCCTGTTCACCATGGAAGGCTCTTGGGGCATGCCATTCTGGGGCGCCACCATGCTCTTTTTAGGCATCTACAGCACCATGATGCTTAACGTCAGCGACTACTCGCGTGAGCATAAAAAAGGCACGGCCCAGAGCCTGCTTACCACCATTTACGCCATGTCGATTCTACCCTGTACGCTGTTTATGGGCCTGATCGGCTATATGGTGTCGGAAGCTACGGGCACCGCAGACCCCATTCAGGTGTTTGCCAATGCCGTGGATAACACGCCGCTACTAATGACCACTCTGCTGTTTATCGCCTTTGCCCAGGTCACGACCAATGTACTGAACAACGTGGTGCCGCCTACCTATGTACTAATGGACATCTTCAAGATCAAGTTCCCGGTCGCGACCGTCATTGTCGGCCTGTTAGCGTTTGCCACCTTCCCCTGGAAGCTGGTTCAACCGGGCTCGGCCGCCGGTTTACAGCTGTTTGTCCAAACCTACTCGGCCTTTCTGGGCCCCATCTTTGCCATTCTGGTGGTGGATTACTACATCATCCGCCGCCGCACGTTGGATATCAGCAAGCTCTACGATCCCACCGGCCCTTATCAAGGCGTCAATAAAGCGGCTCTCGTTGCAACCGCGGTGGGCATCCTGGCAGCACTCTTTTTCTCTGCGGTCTCCTGGTACGCCAGTTTAATTCCCGCCGGCCTTACCTATTACCTGCTGATGAAACACTGGCCCGCCTGCCAGCGTTTTACACGCTAACCCTCCCCAATCCGACGGCTGCCTACGTGCAGCCGTGCTGACGATTAATGCAGAGAGAGCCTGCCATGCATGAGCAACCGCCTAACAGCGATCTTGATATCAAGCAGTTCGATCCCTCGCTTTATAATGAAGATCTGGCCCCCTTAAAGCCCCAGGCACGCACCTGGGGCGCATTTGAAATCTTTAACGTGTGGTCCAACGATATCCAAAGCCTGTTTGGCTATACCCTCGCGGCATCGCTATTCCTCACCTATGGCTTGAACGGCTGGGCAGTGATGGCAGCGATTATTCTAGCCGGTGTTATTGTCATGTTTCTGGTGAACCTAACGGGCAAACCAAGCGTTAAATACGGCATCCCCTTCCCAGTGATGGTGCGCGCTAGTATGGGGGTGCGCGGTGCCAACCTTCCCGCCATGCTACGCGCGATTGTGGGTATCTTTTGGTATGGCGTGCAGACCTATTTCGCATCAACGGCAGTCGCCCTGCTGATTACCGCCTTTATCGGGGCGGGCAGCGGCACGACCTTCCTGGGCCTTTCTGGCGTCGCATGGGTGTCATTTGTGATCGTGTGGCTTTTTCAAATCGCGATCTTCTGGCAAGGCATCGAGCGGATTAAGCACTTTTTGAACTGGGCAGGCCCGCTGGTGTACGTGGTTATGGTCGTGCTGATGGGAATTGTCTGGTTCCAGGCAGGAGACGAGTTGCTGCCCGCCATTGGGACCATCTTTAGCGGCAGCGGTGAGCAAAACGTGGGCGCCGTGGGCGCGTTTCTTGCCATTGTAGGCACCATGGTGGCCTACTTTGCGGCCGTGGTGATCAACTTTGGCGACTTTACCCGCTTTGTAAAAACCGAGCGGCAAATGAAGCTGGGCAACCTGCTTGGGTTACCGCTTAACGTGGCGTTTTTCTCGTTTATCGCGCTTATTATTACTGCCGGTACGCTGGTACTGTTTGGCGAGGCGCTCACCAACCCCGCCGATATTGTTGAGCGCGTTGATTCATTACCGCTGACCATCATCGCCGCCCTCACCTTTTTTGCCGCTACCGTGGGCATTAACCTGGTCGCCAACTTTATTCCGCCGGCTTATGACCTGGCCAACCTCTTCCCCAGCAAAATCAGCTTTAAGGTGGGTGGCTTGATAACCGCCGTTATCGCCTTCTTTGTGGGAGCGCTGTGGATCTCGGTGATTAGTCAGATTGGCATCCCCGGCTTTGTCAATGCCCTTGGCGCTATTGTCGCGCCGTTCTATGGCATTATTGTGGTGGACTACTACCTGATTAAGCGCCAACACCTCAATATGCAGGAGCTATTCTCCTCAGCCCCTGGCAGCGCGTACTACTACACAAACGGATGGAACCGCCGCGCCTTACTTGCGTTTGGCTGCGCAGCGCTGTTCTCGCTCTCCACGGTGCTAGTCCCTGCCCTTTCAAGCCTGGACGGCTACGGCTGGCTCATTGGTGCAGGATTAGGAGGCGCGTTCTACTTTGGCTTGATGCGACAGTTTAAGGCAGCACCCACCCTTACCCAGCAGAAGGCAAGTTGAGGTGAGTGAGCTTTAACGAATGTTTCAGGAACTGGTGATTTAAAAACTGGTGATTTAAAAACTGATAATTTAAAACTGACAGTTTAGGCAATTTGAAAGCGCCATCAGCTTTGTGCCGATGGCGCTTTTTTAGAGTGAGGCAGCAACGAAAACGTCAGCGCCTAGTGGTTTTTCTCAAGCGTTAAATGGTTGTCTATTTCCTTTATTCTGTCTTCCGTGTGGTGATTGACGTAGAGCACCGTGGTTTCCTTGCCTTCACAGATTTTCTCGATGAGCGCAAGAACGAGCTGGCGGTTCATGTCATCAAGGCCCAGGCAGGGCTCGTCGAGTATTAGAAGCGGCGGGTGCTTCACCATGGCACGGGCAATCAGTAGCAACCGCTGGTCGCCGTAGGAAAGCTTATTGAACGGCTGGTCGGCACGCGTTTTCATACCCAGTAAATCAAGCCATTGGTCGGCAATCTTTTGCTGATTATCGGTAGATTTTGTGTAAACGCCGATACTATCAAAAAAGCCCGAGATGATGACGTTCCTGCAGCTAGTGCTGACACGATACTCCCATTGCAGGGCCGTGGAGACATAGCCAATAAACTGCTTGATCTGCCAGATACTTTCGCCGTTACCGCGCTGGAAGCCAAACACGAAAATATCGTTGGTATAGCATTGCGGGTGGTCTCCCGTGATCAAGGACAATACGCAGGTTTTACCGCTGCCGTTAGGACCACTCAGTTGCCAGTGTTGCCCGCGTTCGATCGTCCAGTCGAGCGAGTCCACAATGACGGTATCGCCGTATTTAATCGTCGCTTGCTTGAGCTTCACTAACGGCTGGTTGGGGTCGAGCGCGGGCAACTGATGGGCAGGGTCGGCCTCGGGCACGCTTAGGTCAGTCGTTTTCAAATGCAGCAGTTGGTAAAGCTCGTTGAAGGCGGCCTCATCCTGGCGGTCTACTGTGAACGCCAGTCGCCCACCTTCCCTACGCGCTCTATTGCCTTGCTTTTTATTCTCTTGCGCCGGGTCTGGCCGGTCCTTATCCAGGTAAGCCACGTGAGTGATGAAGTCCGGCATTTCGTCGAAGCGATTGAGCACCATCACCATGGGGACGCTTTCGATAATAGAGGCAAGATGGGCTTGCAGCATGGCGAGCGTGTCGACGTCCAGGCCATCGAACGGCTCATCTAGAATGAGCAGATCGGGCTTGTTAGCCAGCGCTCGGATCAGCATAACTTTGCGGGTTTCACCCGTGGAGAGTTTGCGAAAGGCGCGGTCGAGGAGTGTCGTTAGGCCGAATTTTTCAACCAGCTCGCCAGCGAGTTCGGCATCTTGGCAGTGCTCGAAAATCATTTCACTGACCGGCGTGCCAAGCGACACGACATCCATGATGTCGGCATCGTCTTTTTTCAGCTCTTCTGCGATAAGCTCGGCCTGCACTTCAAAAGAGACCAGCCCGACGCGCTCGGGAAGCCCTTGAACAGTGCCCGCTTCAATCTTGCCAACGCCAGCCAGTGCCGCCGCCAGGGCCGACTTACCGGAACCGTTAGCGCCGGTGATGACCCAATGCTGGTGAGGTTCGATGGTCCAGTCAATCTCGCTTAGGGTGAAGCGATCATCAAAACTGATCGTCGCATTGTTTAGCTGAATGCTCGCCAAGCGGGTTGAAGGCTCCATGAACATGTTCCTTACATTGGTAAAAAATCAGGGTTCGGAAAGTCTTTATCCAGGGACAAAAAAGCCGAGCATATCGTGGTGGATATCTCGGCTTTCCATTGACTAGCTAACGGTTAACCCGTGGGTTAAACGATCTTCTTCATATCCGCCATGTGGCCACGCAGCACGGCGCCAACAGCTTCCACCGGGTGAGCGCGAAGCGCATCGTTGACCTCGATCAATCGTGCGTTATCGACACCGTTGTCGTCCAGATCAAGGCCTTTACCGATGACATCGGATTTAATGCCCTTCATGAAGTCTGCCAACAGCGGCACACAGGCGTGGTTGTACAGGTAGCAACCGTACTCTGCGGTATCAGAGATCGTCGCGTTCATTTCGTACAATTTCTTGCGCGCGATGGTGTTCGCGATGAGCGGCGTTTCGTGTAGCGACTCGTAGTAGGCAGACTCGGCAATAATGCCCGCTGCGGTCATGGTTTCGAACGCAAGCTCAACGCCCGCCTTCACCATGGCGACCATCAAGATGCCGTTGTCGAAGAACTCCTGCTCGGAAATTTCAACGTCGCCAGCAGGCGTTTTCTCGAAGTTGGTTTCGGCAGTGTCTGCACGCCATTTCAGAAGGTTAGCATCATCGTTTGCCCAGTCTTCCATCATCGTGCGGGAGAAGTGGCCGCTCATGATGTCGTCCTGGTGCTTGTTGTACAGCGGACGCATGATGTCTTTCAGCTCTTCCGCCAGATCAAAGGCCTTGATCTTGGCCGGGTTGGAAAGACGATCCAGCATGTTGGTCACGCCGCCGTACTTAAGCGCCTCGGTGATGTTTTCCCAGCCGTACTGAATCAGTTTGGAGGCATAACCTGGCTCAATACCCTCTTCGATCATTTTATCAAAGCAGAGGATAGAACCGGTTTGCAGCATACCGCAAAGAATCGTCTGCTCGCCCATCAGGTCGGATTTAACTTCCGCGATGAAAGAGGACATCAACACGCCCGCTTTGTGGCCGCCAGTGCCCACTGCGTAGGCTTTCGCTAGCGCAAGCCCTTCGCCTTTGGGATCATTGGCTTCGTGCACAGCGATCAAGGTAGGAACGCCGAAACCACGAACGTATTCAGCACGCACCTCAGAACCCGGGCACTTGGGCGCCACCATGATGACGGTCAGGTCATCACGCACCTGCATGCCCTCTTCTACGATGTTGAAACCGTGGGAATAAGACAGGC
Organism: Halomonas sp. AOP7-E1-9; assembly: GCF_052376035.1. Classification (NCBI taxonomy): domain Bacteria; kingdom Pseudomonadati; phylum Pseudomonadota; class Gammaproteobacteria; order Oceanospirillales; family Halomonadaceae; genus Halomonas; species Halomonas sp. AOP7-E1-9. The sequence continues at coordinate 131,906 of NZ_JBQSVC010000002.1, read as the reverse complement.
AAGCGCCTTCTTTCATAAGCGGCATGACAGCGTTCACCACTGCGGTGTGCTGCTTATCCGGGGTCAAGTTCAGAACCACGTCCGCCGTCGGGATCAGCTCTTCATAAGTACCCACCACGAAACCGTTTTCAGAGGCGTTCTTCCAGGACTGACGCTTTTGCGCAATGGCTTCAGGACGCAGTGCGTAGGAAACGTCCAGGCCGCTGTCGCGCAGGTTCAACCCCTGGTTGAGACCTTGCGCGCCACAGCCAATCACTACCATTTTCTTGCCTTTCAGCGCGTCGACACCATCAGCAAATTCTGAGCTGTACATGAAACGACATTTTGCAAGCTGAGCCAGCTGTTCGCGTAGCGGCAAGGTATTGAAATAGTTAGCCATCGTTTACATCCTGATTAAGTATCATCACGCTATCGATGCACGACACACCGACACGAAAAAAATGACACAGCCGCTCAATACGGGATCCAGCGCTATGTAAGTGAATCCAATCTAACCAAAAACGACTATTTCTTAAATTGATATATTTGCAACAACACGTCCCTATTTTCACAAAACGCTATTATCATGGCGCTTATGAACTTTAAACTTTTGAAACAATTCCTCGCGCTGGCCGAAACGCTGCATTTCGGCCGTGCAAGCGATGAGTGCTACGTCAGCATTTCTGCGCTTTCGCGCAACATCCGCCATTTGGAAGACGAACTGGGCGTGTCGCTGTTCAACCGCGACAACCGGACCGTGGTGTTGACTCAGGAAGGGCAAAAATTCCTCAAATATGCCCGCGATGCCAGCAGCCAATGGAATTTGATTCGTCATGAGTTAACCGACAATCTTGACCAATTAAGCGGTGAAATCAGTTTGTATGGCTCGGTGACGGCAAGCTACAGCTTTTTGCACGAGCTGCTTCGCCGCTTTCGTATCGCCTACCCGGCCATTGAAATCAAACTGCGCACCGGTGACCCGGAACACGCCATTGCGCACGTACTGGATGGTAAAGAAGACCTTAGCATTGCAGCAAAGCCTGCCCATCTACCGCGAGGCTTGGCCTTTAAGCCCATCGCTACGTCGCCGTTGCTGTTTATTGCCCCGCTGGAACAGCAAGTGCCGAATGCGCCAACCGGCACACCATTCACACCGGCAGAATGGGCGAACACGCCCATGATTCTATCGGAAAGCGGCGTCTCCAGAGCGCGTGTAGATGAATGGTTTCGCAAGCTGGACATCGCGCCACGTATTTATGCCCAGGTCACCGGTAATGAAGCCATTGTCAGCATGGTGAGCTTGGGCTTTGGCATTGGCGTGGTGCCTAAAATCGTCCTCGACAACAGTCCATTGGTGGGTCGCATTCGAGTACTCGACGTAGCGCCAGAACTAGCGCCCTACGATATTGGCTTGTTTACCCTGAAGAAGAACCTGAAAAACCCGCTGGTCGAGGCGTTCTGGAGCTTGATGTAAGCCCTGCTCGCGGCGTTAGCGATTAAGCTCGCCTCAGCCCCCAAATATCTGCTGTAGATCCGGGGCGCTCTCCTCTTCTTCGACCATGGAGAGCGAGGCTTCAATCGCTTTTAGGTGGCGGCTCATAAAGGCTTTGGCGCGTTCGCCGTTGCCGGATTCCAGATAGCCGATCAGGTCGTCATGGTCGTGGGATTCGCAGCCCAGGTGGCCACGGTGGCCATATACCGCAAGAATAAGCGATGAGCGCGAGCAGAGGCGTTCTACAAATTCGGCAAGCGTGGCGTTGCCAGAAAGCTGGGCGAGGCGCACATGAAAATCTGCTGACAGGCGAATGGCGGTGCTCTGTTGACCACTACGCAGCGCGTGACGCTCCTCGCGGGCCATCTCGCGCAGTTCAGCAGCTTCTTTTTCACCGATTCGCTTTGCCACATCGGGCATTAATCCGCACTCGACAAGCTGGCGGGCATCGAAAACATCCTTGGCTTCATCGGCGGTGGGTCGGGTAACACTGGCACCGCGGCGGGGCGTTAGGGTTACCAATTGCTCCAGCGCAAGACGCTGTAAAATCTTGCGTATGCCGGTACGGCTAATGCTAAACACGTCAGCAAGCGCATCTTCACGCAGCCTGGCACCGGGTTTTAGGCGCTGTTCAACAATCGCATCACTTACCGCACGATATATAGCATCGTGACGTTCATCGCCCTCTTTTTCTGGAGCAACCCGCTTCGCGGTCGCCTGCGCATCACTCATGTGGCTCTCCTATCGCCTCCTTACATTTGCATCGCGTCATGATATCGCGCTTGGCCTTGCCTGGGTGGGCGATATTACATGACGTTCGGCTAATGATGAGCAATAAAAAAGCGCTGCGTCCAGAGGACCGCAGCGCTTTCAGCGCCATGCAAATGGCTTAACAGGGATCTACTTTTTTGCCGACTCTGCTGACTTCTGAACGTTATCAGCCGCTTTCTGCGTGGTATTGCTCGCCTTCTGGACATTTTCTTCGGCCATTTTGGCGCTGTCCTGCATAAAGCTCTGGCTGATAGAGGTGACTTTTTCAGAATCCCCTTTCACCCGCTCCATGAAGTCACTGGCAACGCGCTGCTGGCTTTCCATGGCTTTCTTAAAGCCATCGGCATCTTTAACTTCCAGCCAGGTGCGTGCTTGGGAAATGGTCATATCTGAGTAAGCGCGGGCAGCATCAAGTTGAGCACCCATCAGCTTTTCATAGTAATCAAGCGCTGCATGCGTGTAAGAACGCATGGGTGATACAAAGGCAGACTCGAACTGTTGGGTGTTATTCTCTGCAGTCTTCATCATCACGACATCTCCTTGAGTTAGCTAGCAGGCCGCCGCCCGTTAGTCGTGGAGGCGCTGCTATTGCGTTGGCATTTGCCGCTGCTGTACGTAAACCTAGCAGCGCCTTTTGTGCATCGCAACATGGTTTTTTATATTCTCGTGCGCTACATGCCTCTACAGCTCTCAATATGATTTTAAATCAGCAGGTTATTCGATTTTTAATTTAAATCACGAATCGTGATTGCCTGGCGCGCAACCCCATTATGAGCATCCAGCATACGCGTAAACCACTCAGTAACCGGATCATCGGGTTCGGTCATCGGCTCGAGCGAGACGGTGTGGGTCCACATCATGCTTCCAAACAGTAAGTAATCGATACCGCTGGGTGTTTCGCCATCTAGAAAAGGACTGCCATGTAACTGATCACGTACCGGCGCCAGCACTTGGTAAAGCTGCTGCTTGCCCTGCTCGGGGTTATGCACATCTTCCAGGCGTGCCCCAAAGCGCGCTTCACGGGTTTTACGAAAGTAATCACGATCATCAGGGTGAATGGCGGCCAATAAATCCGGTGCAACGCTACGAAACAGGGCAGGCGTTACGCTGCGCTCGACATAGTATTTAAAAAACAGCGCGCGTTGGTACGCCACTCCTTCACCCAAAACAGGGGCATCGGGATAGGCTTTATCCAGGTAGCGCATTATCTTAAAACTATCGGTAATGACCTGATCCCCATCGCACAGCACCGGGACTTTATCGTAGTCGGCGAACGCCAGCGCCTGCTTGTCCTCAAACCGCCAAGCGATGGTGTTATAGGCCAGACCTTTATGAGCAAGCGCCAGCAATAGGGAGAAAAACGCAGTCGTTCGTCACGGCCACACAGGTCATAGAGCGTACGTGTCATGTTTTTGCCCTTACCGTTAATGAAAAGAGGAAATTTAAAAATGGCGCATTCATCGCCATTGAGCTTAAAGCACTGGCTGGAGAAGTAGCGAGTCTCAGCACTGTCTTTTAGTCTAATAACGACCCTCTTCAATGAAGCTTAAAAACAATTAACAACACATATAAAACAATCATTTATAATTCACGCAAGGGCTTATATAGACCTTACAAACTTGCCCCTTTTGGCAAGACCTGTTTCGTAATAGTGTTATTATTTGCTCTGAGCCGTATCTTTTCAATGTTGCGCTTAGGAAGCCTCTGATTAACGTAATGAGCACAGGTCAGACAAGGCAAAAATCAACGAAAAAGCGGAATTTACAATTTGTAAATGAGCATTTTGATCGGACTCGCGCACGAGATGATTTTTAACGCAGTATGACCAAGCGCAATAGTTAATCAGAGGCTTCTTAGCACTTAAACCATTAGACAGAGATAGCGCATACCCATAAATAAAAAGGCAGTTTTCTTATGAACGAAACAACACTTGCTCTTCTGGCTTTTTTGCCATTACTGCTGGCAGGTATTTTACTCGTTGGTTTTAAAATACCGGCCAAAATAGCGATGCCGATTGTATTCCTCACCGCAGCCACTATTGGGCTGACGGTTTGGGATATGTCATTTAGCCGCGTGGCCGCCTCGACTATCCAAGGCCTTATCCAAACAGCAGGCCTGCTGTGGATTATTTTTGGCGCCATTTTGCTGCTCAACACCTTGAAGCATTCAGGGGGCATTACCGCTATTCGCAATGGTTTTTCAGGCATCAGTCCGGACCGTCGCGTTCAGGCACTGATCGTTGCCTGGCTGTTTGGTTGCTTTATTGAAGGCGCTTCTGGCTTCGGCACCGCCGCCGCCGTGGCCGCACCGCTAATGGTTGCCTTGGGCTTCCCGGCACTTGCCGCGGTCGTAGTGGGCATGATGATCCAATCTACCCCGGTGTCGTTCGGCGCCGTGGGCACGCCTATTATCGTGGGCGTGGGCAGCGGGCTGGACCGCGCGGGCATAACGGCACAATTGGAAGCGGATGGCTCCACCTGGGGCACATTTTTCCAACTGATCACCAGCGAAGTGGCTATTACGCATGGCATCATCGGCATCTGCATGCCGCTGATTTTGGTACTGGTGATGGTGCGTTTCTTCGGCGCCAACCGCTCCTGGAAAGAGGGGCTTTCGATTGTACCGTTTGCCCTTTTCACCGGCATTTCATTTGTGATTCCTTATATGCTGGTGGGCGTTTTCCTGGGCCCGGAATTTCCCTCCATGATTGGTGCCATGGTCGGCCTGGCGATTGTTGTACCGGCAGCGCGTAAAGGCTTTTTACTTCCCAAAGATACCTGGGATTTTCCGGAATCAACCTCTTGGCCGGATGAGTGGATTGGCAACCTGCAAACCAAGCTTGAAGATGTGGCCGGAAAAGCCCCGATGTCTACTTTTATGGGCTGGGTTCCCTACGTATTGCTGGCGCTGTTCCTGGTAGCTTCACGAACCATTGAACCGCTGCGGGTGGCACTCACCTCTATCAGCTTGAACTGGAACAATATTCTAGGCGAAACGGGCGTTAGCGGGGGGGTACAGCCGCTTTACCTGCCAGGCGGGATTATTTTGGCGGTAGTGATCGTGACCTACTTCCTGCACAAGATGAATCCGAGCAAAATAAGCGCGGCGGTATCAGAATCCACCAAAACGATATTGGGCGCAGGCTTTGTATTGATTTTCACCGTACCCATGGTACGTATTTTGATCAATTCAGGGGTTAACGGGGCGGACCTGGTGTCAATGCCGGTAATGATGGCGCAGGCAGTTGCTCATGGCATGGGCAACATTTATCCCTTCTTCGCCCCCACAGTGGGCGCCATGGGTGCCTTTATTGCAGGTTCCAATACGGTTTCTAACCTGATGCTGGCAGAGTTTCAATTTAACGTCGCCCAAACGCTGGGCGTTTCAACTGCCATGATGGTGGCTCTGCAGGCAGTCGGTGCCGCTGCGGGTAACATGATTGCGATTCACAACGTTGTGGCGGCTTCTGCGACCGTTGGCCTGCTGGGCCGTGAAGGTACGACCATTCGTAAAACCATTATTCCCACCATCTACTATCTTGTCTTCGCGGGTATTATTGCGATGGTAGCGTTCTATGTGATTGGCGTTACGGACCCACTTATGTAGAACATCTGATTAGCGTCACCATTTACAACACCCCAAGCCCTGCCTTGGGGTGTTGTGCTTTAAAGAAAAGTACGCGAAAGGAACGTCGTTAGAAAGCTACGCATTAGTTGATGTGCTAATCGATGCGTTTTAGCGAGGTTGCATGCTGCTGGCCGCGTATAACATAGCTTTGCGCGTTTAGCTTAAGCCCTTCTATGGCATCAGGAGAAAGCGTGCGTACTACCCGCGCAGGTGAGCCCACAATCAGCGAGTTGGGCGGAAACACAGCGCCCTCTTTAATAAATGCCCCCGCACCTACCAGGCTGTTTTCGCCGATCACCGCGCCGTTAAGCACCACGGCTTGAATACCGATCAAACAGCCATCGCCTACGCTACAACCATGCAGCATGGCCTGGTGGCCCACCGTGACACCGCGCCCCACTTTGAGAGGATATCCTGGGTCGGCATGCAATACCGCGCCATCCTGAATATTGCTCTCTTCGCCTATTTCCAAAAGGTCGCTGTCACCGCGCAACACCGCTTGATACCAGACGCTGGAGCGCGCTTTTAAGGTTACCTGCCCTATCACGTCTGCGGTTTCAGCAACGTACACGTCGTCATGAATATCAGGCTGGTGCTCACCGAACTGGTAAATAGCCACATCGCTCTCCTTTGATTATTGTCATCGCCTAGGCTAGCGTCTGTGTCAGCCGCTGAGCAACGTGAATCTTTTAGCCAGGTATTTTCATCAGCAAAGCATTACCACGGCTCCATACGCATGGCTGAGCGCTCCAGACGTTCGCTCTCTACTTCCAGCTCCCGTAGCAGCTCGGTAATGCTGGTGAGATGCTCCAGCGCCACCCGCCTGGCCTGTTCGGCGTCGCCGGCGACAACCGCATCATGCAGCCAGGCATGCTGGCGGTTGATCATTTCACGCGGGCCCGTACGGTGGTAAAGATGCTTAACCGAGGCAAATACCGAACTTAGCAGCAGGTCGGTCAGGCTTTGCAGTGTATGTACCAGCACCGGGTTGTGCGATGCCTGGGAGACGGCGAGATGAAAGGCGTGGTCAAGCCGCGCCAGCCGCTCAACGTCAATGCACTCGGCGTGCTCGGCATAATCCGCCAGCTCCTGGTAGCGCCGGGTAATCAACACGCGGTCCATGGAGGTACCTCTCGTCGCCGCCAAAAAAGCCGACTCTCCTTCCAGCAGAGCGCGCACTTCGAGCAGATCAAACAGCGTGCGTGGGTGATCATGGAACAGGTGCATCAACGGGCTTTTATCCTGCATGGGGAGAAGCGATGCCACGGTTGAGCCATGCCCTTGGCGAGTTTCAATCACGCCTCTGCTACGCAGAATGCGCAGACCTTCACGCAGCGAAGCTCTGGATACTTTAAGCCGCTCGCAGAGGCGCCGTTCAGAAGGCAGCAGTTGGCCTGGCCGAAAGACGCCATCCAGAATCAAGCGCTCCAAACGGGCGGCAACATGGTCAGGCGTACGCAGGCCAAGCACAGGTTCTTGATTGGAAAAGGACATCTGTTTTCTCTCATCCAGGCGCTGGTTGGTCGCCCATGGCAAGGTAAGATTTACCCGTTGGCAAGCAGGCGGCAGCGCGTTTCAACATCGACTAATTACTGGTCTGACCATTGCACCACACCCTGGACAGCCGCACAAAAAAAGCTCAGACTGATGCCATAGCGAATTGACCGTGCGGTTACCTTTAACGATAAAAAAACCAGAGAAGTTGTGATGAATATTCTCTTTGATGAGCGCCTTGACGGCGAGTTGGTCCACCGCGATAAAGCCGAGGTTTTAAGCGATATACAGCAGGCAGTGCCCTCCATGACCCTGCTGCACCGGGAAGAAGACCTGCGCCCTTTTGAGTGCGATGGCTTGGCGGCGTACCGGGTGCTACCCATGCTGGTGGCGCTGCCCGAGAACCTTGAGCAGGTTGAAGCCCTGCTAAAGCGCTGCCACGCACTGGATGTGCCCGTAGTGACGCGCGGAGCGGGCACCGGCCTTTCCGGCGGCGCACTTCCGCTTGAACAAGGTGTGCTGCTGGTAATGTCGCGTTTTAATCGTGTTTTAAGCGTTGACCCGGACGCCCGCCTGGCGCGCGTGCAGCCTGGGGTACGCAACCTGGCTATTTCTGAAGCGGCCGCGCCTTACGGGCTTTACTACGCCCCTGACCCGTCATCTCAAATCGCCTGCTCAATTGGTGGCAACGTGGCAGAAAACGCAGGCGGCGTGCACTGTTTAAAGTACGGGCTCACGGTGCATAACGTACTCCGTGTTGACGTGCTCACTATTGAAGGCGAGCACATGACGCTGGGCGCCGAGTCGCTGGATGCGCCGGGGTTTGATCTTCTGGCACTGATGAATGGCTCAGAGGGCATGCTCGGTGTGGTGACTGAAATTACCGTTAAGCTGTTGCCCAAGCCGGAAACCGCCAAGGTCTTGATGGCAAGCTTCAACGATATTGAAAAAGCGGGCCGAGCGGTGGGCGACATTATTGCCGCAGGCATCATTCCAGGCGGGCTGGAAATGATGGACAGGCTAGCCATTAAAGCGGCTGAAGATTTTGTTAAAGCAGGCTACCCCATGGATGCTGAAGCCATTTTGCTGTGTGAGCTGGATGGCGTTGAGGCAGATGTAGATGACGACTGTGAAACGGTACGTCGGGTACTCGAAAAGGCAGGCGCCACACAGATTCAACAGGCCCGCGATGAGGCTGAGCGAGCCATGTTTTGGGCCGGACGTAAAAATGCCTTCCCAGCGGTTGGCCGTATGTCGCCTGACTACTACTGCATGGACGGCACGATCCCTCGCCGCGAATTGCCGCGCGTACTCAAGGGCATCGCCGCACTTTCTGAACAGAGTGGTCTGGCCGTGGCCAACGTGTTTCACGCAGGCGATGGCAACATGCACCCGCTGATTCTGTTTGATGCCAACAAAGAGGGGCAGCTTGCGCTTGCCGAGGACGTTGGCGGCAAGATTCTGGAGCTTTGCGTGGAAGCGGGCGGGTCCATTACCGGCGAGCACGGCGTGGGGCGCGAAAAAATCAATCAGATGTGCAGCCAGTTCCAGGCCGATGAGATTCGCATTTTTCATGCGCTAAAAGCCGCGTTTGATGCAAAGCGCCTGCTCAACCCCGGTAAAAACATCCCTACGCTTGCTCGCTGTGCCGAATTTGGCGCCATGCATGTGCATAACAATGAATTGCCGCACCCGGAGCTTCCGCGTTTTTGATGGCATAAGGAACACTCATGACCGATCTAGCGATTAACGCCGCAGACCGCGATATCTCTGAGCGCCTGTGTGACCAGGTGCGTAACGCCTATGAAACGCGCACGCCACTGCGTATTGCAGGGGGGAACACTCGTGCGTTTTATGGCCGCCCTGTGGAAGGCCAGCCGCTGCACATGGCAGAGCACAGCGGCATTGTCTCTTACGACCCGGTAGAGCTGGTGGTCACCGTGCGGGCGGGCACACGATTAAGCGTGCTTCAGGCAGCGCTTGCCGAACACCATCAAATGCTCCCCTTTGAGCCGCCCTCCTTTGGTGAGAACAGCACCATTGGCGGCGCCGTAGCCACCGGGCTTTCTGGCCCCCGGCGCCCCTGGGCGGGTGCCGCACGCGACTTTGTGCTCGGCACACGCATTATTACCCAAGAGGGCAAGCTGCTGCGCTTTGGTGGCGAGGTGATGAAAAACGTGGCGGGGTATGATCTTTCCCGCTTAATGACCGGTGCCCAAGGCACGCTTGGCGTACTGGCCGACATCTCCTTTAAGGTGCTGCCTGTTCCCACCGCAAGCCACTGTCTGCGCCTGTCACTAAGCCTTGAAGAGGCCTTACACAAACTGGCTGAACTTGGCCGCGAGCCGCTTCCCATCACTGCCGCCGCTTGGCACGCAGGCGAGTTATTTATTCGCCTGGAGGGGGGCGAAAGCTCGGTAAAAGCGACCCGTGAGCGCCTGGGGGGCGAACCGCTGGAGGCCAGCTTTTGGGCCTCGCTGCGTGATCATACCCATGACTTCTTTAAGTACCGCGATGCCCCACCGCTGTGGCGCCTTTCACTCCCTCCGAACACTGCCCCGCTTGCATTGGATATTCCCCAGCAAGATATCTTTTACGACTGGGGCGGCAGCCAGCGCTGGGTAAAAACCACCCTCGATGCAGCAACATTACGCAAGGCATGCCAGGCCGCCGGCGGGCACGCTACCTGCTACACCCCGCAGGCGCAAGGTGGGGCCGCTGAGCCCTTTACGCCGTTAAACAGCGTGGTTGAAAAGTATCACCGTAGGCTGAAAACGGAGCTGGATACTCACGCTATTTTTAATCCCGGTCGTCTTTATGCGGCGCTTTAATCAGGAGAACTGATATGCAAACGCATTTTACCGATGCGGATCTTCAAAAGCCGCATATTCAGGAGGCGGAGCGCATTTTGCGCACCTGCGTACACTGCGGTTTCTGTAACGCGACCTGCCCCACTTACCAGTTGCTGGGCGATGAGCGTGACGGCCCCCGCGGGCGCATCTACCTGATGAAGGAGCTGCTGGAAAGCCGCGACGACGATGACCAGGTCACCGCAGAAACCCGGCTGCACCTGGACCGCTGCCTAACCTGCCAGAACTGTGAAACGACCTGCCCTTCCGGGGTCGAGTATCACAAGCTGTTAAATATCGGCCGCGCTGAAATTGAGCGTCGGGTACCGCGCCCGCCAGCCGAGCGTGCCCAGCGCTACGCACTGCGTAAAATGATGGTGGAGCCAACGCGCTTCAAGGCGCTGCTTAAACTGGGCCAAACCTTCAAGCCGCTGGTGCCAGGCAAGCTACGCAATAAAATGCCAGCCGCGCCCGTTGATGCCGGCAAACGGCCGGGCAGTACGCAGCATACTCGGAAAATGCTGATGCTAGAGGGATGCGTGCAGCCTGGGTTATCGCCCAACACCAACGCCGCCACAGCGCGGCTGCTGGACCGACTGGATATTAGCTTAACGCCCGTCACAGAAGCGGGTTGCTGCGGGGCCATTGACTTTCACCTCAACGCCCAGGATGACGGCCGAGCACGCATGCGCGCCAATATTGATGCCTGGTGGCCACATATTGAGCAAGGAGCGGAAGCCATTGTTCAAACGGCCAGTGGCTGCGGGGCATTTATCAAAGAGTATGGCTATATGCTCAAGGATGACCCGCGCTATGCTGAAAAGGCCCAGAGAGTCAGTGCGCTGGCAAAAGACATTGTTGAGATACTTCGCGAGGAACCCCTGGACGCCCTTCAGGTAAAAGAGACTCAGCGGCTGGCCTTTCACTGCCCCTGCACGCTACAACACGCCCAGAAGCTTAACGGCGCGGTTGAAGGCGTATTAACCACGTTAGGGTTTACGCTGACCCCGGTGCAGGATGCTCATCTCTGCTGCGGTTCAGCGGGCACCTACTCGGTCACCCAGCCGGAACTGGCCACACAGCTGCGCGACAATAAGCTCAATGCCCTGGAGGCAGGCAACCCAGCGCTTATCGTAACGGCTAATATTGGCTGCCAAACGCACCTGGCAGGCGCGAACCGGACGCCGGTTCGTCACTGGGTCGAAGTGGTAGACGCCGCACTTGCTCAATAACATCCATTAACCAACCAACAGGAAATGCCATGCAAACCAAAGCCGTACTGACGCTTACCGATATCAACAAGATACTTGATGCCGCGCAACAAGAAGCGGACAACAACCGCTGGCCGGTGACGATTGTGGTCACTGACGATGGCGGCCACCTGCTGGCGCTACGTCGCCTGGATGGAGCCGCGCCCTTTAGCGCGGAAATCGCCTCTCATAAAGCGCGTAATGCCGCTATTGGCCGCAAGGAAACGCAGGTGTTTGAAGAGATGATTAACGGTGGCCGCACTGCATTTGTTTCCGCGCCCTTCCCTGGCTTATTGTCAGGTGGCGTTCCGGTGATCGTCGATGGGCAAGTGATCGGCGCGGTAGGCATTTCCGGTGTAAAACCTGAGCAGGACGTCCAGATTGCCAAGGCAGGTGTTAGCGCGGTTGCCTGACTGGCGTAACCAACCCGTGCACATACGAAAAACCCCGGATCAATGATCCGGGGTTTTAGAATTCGTTCGGTATAAACCGAAGGTGCTTAATGGCGGACCGGACGAGACTCGAACTCGCGACCTCCGGCGTGACAGGCCGGCATTCTAACCAACTGAACTACCGGTCCACATATAAGGCACTTAACGCGGTATTACAATGACAACCATTTAAAAGGACTTTAAATGGTGGGTGGTACTGGGTTCGAACCAGTGACCCCCAGCTTGTAAGGCTGGTGCTCTCCCAACTGAGCTAACCACCCAGGGTGTTGATCTTTAATCAACGAATCTGCAAGTTATCGTGGCGGACCGGACGAGACTCGAACTCGCGACCTCCGGCGTGACAGGCCGGCATTCTAACCAACTGAACTACCGGTCCGAATAGCGATAACTGCTACAAAGTAAACCGTATGATGATGGCGGACCGGACGAGACTCGAACTCGCGACCTCCGGCGTGACAGGCCGGCATTCTAACCAACTGAACTACCGGTCCGCATTACATCATGCTGATATTACTTTGGTACTGCTTTACGTTTCCAGGCCATCTTTCGATGGTGGGTGGTACTGGGTTCGAACCAGTGACCCCCAGCTTGTAAGGCTGGTGCTCTCCCAACTGAGCTAACCACCCGCTGGTCACGTGGCGCTGCATTCTACAGAAGCCTCGCTGAATGTCAACACGTTATGTTTAAACTTTGTGATTTAAACCAGCGCGTTGCTCACATTCCCGAAGGCGTTCCATGAGCGCGGACGAAGGATGCCGCAAGTGAGGCCGCCTCGTCAATCAAAAACTCATGTTTTAATCCAGAAGCGCGCCGTGGCTTAAAGTCATGGTCACCATCAGTTAGCCAGTCAAGCCTGGTTTGAGGCGTTAATGGATAGCCAATTACTTCTTCACGCGTACCAAACGGGTCACGCTCGCCTTGCAGTACCAATACCGGACAGTGAATATCAGGCCAGTGACTTAACCGACGTTTTTCAGGCGCTTTCGGCGGATGAAACGGATAGCCCGCGGCGATAACACCAGGGCAAGCCTGCTGGCTGGCCAACATCGTCGCAATTCGTCCGCCCATCGACTTTCCGCCCACCCACAGTGGCGATGCCGCTAATGGCGCAAGCAGACGATACCAGGCAGTAAAATGCGCTACCGTGTGAGCAACCGGCGGTGGCGGGCGGCGTTTACCCTGTTGATTAATCTGCTGCATATAGGGAAAGTCAATCGCAAACACCTGAAGCCCTTGGGCTGCCAGCCCATTGATCATGCGCTGCATAAAAGATGACTGATGCCCAGCACCTGCGCCATGCGCCCATAAAATTCGCCCGATACGCGCCCGCCCCACCACTGCCAGCGGCCCAAGCCCCTCCACCAAAAAGAAGCCGGGGGCTTCAGTTTTCGCCAAGACATCTTCCAGCGCGTCTGGTGGAAGGGGCAAATATCCTGCATAAGCGTCTGGCATCACTGTTTTCTTTCTCCTGGCATTTTAATCCGCTAAACCTTCACTATTCATTCAAGAGTTTTCCGATGGCTGCTACCTTAAGGAAACACTCTTACCTGATAAAGCGTTGATGATACGGTTATTTAAAGCACGGGCAGCGAAGCCATGACAACGTTATCGGCCTCCTCTTGTTACCACTGTGGCAGCCCTGTTCCGAGCAATGCGCCTTGGCATATAACGCTGGGCGATACCACGTACCCGTTGTGCTGCCCAGGCTGCGAGGCCGTTGCCCATGCCATTGTACAGGGCGGCCTGGCGCGCTATTACCAGCAGCGCACTGAGCTGCCCGAAACGCCTGCCGGAGAGACACTCGATAGCGATGCATGGGCGTATTTCGACAGCCCTGAATTTGAGGCAAAATTCCGGAAAACGTTGCCCCCTGGCGTCGACAGTGACCAGTTAAGCGCTACGCTCGCGGTAGAAGGTATTACCTGCAATGCCTGTGGCTGGTTAATTGAACATCGCTTAAATGCGCTGAAAGGCATCATTTCAAGTGCCGTCGATTTATCACGGCATCGCCTTCACGTTAGCTGGCACCCCAGCAAGCTTAAGCTTTCCCAGCTACTGGCCGAGCTTGCCGGCATTGGCTACAGCGCCCTGCCTTTTGAGCCAGACCCTGCACAGGAACGCGTGCGCTATAAAAAACGCCTGTGTGCCTGGCGGCTGGGAGTATCGGGGGCGTGCCTTCTCGGTATCACGCTGCTCATGCTTTTTTTGCCGAGTGAAGTACGAGGGGATCTCAATACGCATACTACTACGCTGCTTCACTGGCTTCCCATGGTACTGGCAACGCTTGTCATGCTGTTTGCCACGCCGCCTTTTTTTCGACAAGCGCTTGCCGATATAAAGCGTGGCTTGTTGGGTCCGGCCGTGCCCATTACCTTGGCACTGGGCTGCGCTTACCTGGCCAGCGGCTACGCATCGTTTTTTCACACAGGGGAGCACAACGTTGGCATGTACGTTGGCATGATTGCGCTGCTCACAACGCTGTTACTGCTTTTTGGCTGCGCTCGATCATTACCCATTTTAAGAAGCCCTCAAGACACATTTAAAGGAGCCCTACCCGCCACAACCATTCGGCGTAACCCCGATAAAAGCGAGCGAATTTTACCCGCGTGTGAGCTTTGCCCAGGTGATCGTATCGTAGTGAACGCGGGGCAGCGGATACCTGCTGACGGCATTATCGAGCAAGGCGCATCAAGCCTGAACACCTCACAGCTCACCGGCGAACCGCTCCCGGTGAGTTACGCGAAAGGAGATAGCGTGCTGGCAGGCTGCCAAAACCTCGAAAACCCGCTGGTGATTAACGTAGTCCAACCGCCTGCCCATACCCGTATTGCAGTACTAAGCGCCCTAGTTGGCGCTGCTTTTACTGGGAAGCACCTGGCCAGTATTAACGCGCGCAGCGTGCACAAATGGACCGCTGGCCTGCTTATCATAACGCTGAGCGTGGCAGCCCTTTGGTGGTGGTTTAAACCGCTACTGGCATTGGATGTACTGCTTTCTCTGCTAATAGCAGGCAGTCCTTGCGCACTGGCGTTGGCAACCCCAGCGGCGCTGACGGTCGCTTACCAGCAGTTACGCACACGAGGCGTGGTGATGACGAATCCTTGCGTCCTGCTTTCATTGGCCACAACAACGCAGGCAGCAGACGAGGCGATAGCGTCTTGCTCAGACGTGGTCATACTCAGCCCACGAAGCGGGCGCGCCGTAGAAACCCTTGGCATTGCGCGCGCCACGCAGCGCTGCATACAACACTCAATGGGTATGGCGGCCTCCATCAGCGTGATAGCGCTTTGCCTGGCGGCAGTAGGCGTTCTATCGCCGTTTGGCGCCATCACGGGCGCTGGCGTCAGTGTGCTTGCCGTCATTGCTAATACGCTACGCTTTTCACACAGGCTATCTACTTCCAACGTATCCACCTCCCATTTATCCACTTCAGCAGTCAAAGGCGTGCCATGAACCCGACCGGGCTTGATCTTCCTCCGCTTATCGCCGCGTTCGTGTTTGGATTGATGGGCGGGGCCCACTGCATCGGCATGTGCGGAGGCGTCATGAGCGCATTAACCTTTGCCATTCCGCCCAGCATGCGTAGCTCGGCGCGTATGGGCGGCCTACTGCTAAGCTACAACTTGGGCCGAATATTAAGCTACATGACGGCAGGCGCGCTGGTAGCCGCGTTGGGCACCGTGCTTTCGCCCTCACTGCTGGCGCGCCAGTTGTTGCAAGGCGTTGCAGCGCTCATGCTGATTCTCATGGCGCTGTATATTGCTAACTGGTGGAAAGGGCTTTTGCGCGTGGAAGCCGTGGGCAAACGATTATGGCGTCACCTTGAGCCCTGGGGCCGACGCTTGATGCCGGTGGTTCATTTCCCCCAGGCATGCGCGCTAGGCGCCATTTGGGGCTGGCTGCCCTGTGGGCTGGTGTATTCAATGCTGGCCTGGAGCCTGGCGACGGCCCGGCCGCTTCAAGGGGCTTTATTAATGGGCGCTTTTGGCCTGGGCACCCTGCCTACACTACTGGCCACAGGACTTGCTGCACGCAAGCTTAAACATCTTATTCGTCACCCCGCGACAAGAACCATCGCTGCGCTCGTCATTATCGGCTTTGCCGTATGGCAGCTTTGGGCACTCAACATGCACTCAGGTGGGCATTCAGGCGGACACTCACACGCCAATCATTGACCTGGCGCAACGCACTACAGCGCTATGTTCTCTAGCCTATCGGTAGCTTTTAAAACGTATTTTCAGCTACCGGAGCGCCTCTTCATGCCTGTATGTGCCACGGCTGTCCCCTCATCCGTTACTGCTACCGCGTCATCCAGCACCCGCTGGGATGACGCATTGCTGCGCCGTTATGATAAAAGCGGCCCACGCTACACCTCCTACCCGACGGCGCTGGCCTTTCACGAAGGGTTTACCGCCGAAAATGCGACCCAGGCCATTGAGCGCAGCAACGCAAGCCAGCGCCCGCTCTCCATCTATGTCCATATCCCGTTTTGTCGCAAAATCTGCTTTTATTGCGCGTGCAATAAAATTGCCACGAAGAACACCGCCCTGGCCGAGTCGTATCTCTATCGGCTAGATCGTGAGATGGTCCTGACGGCCCGTCATCTGGATACAAAGCGCCCTGTCAATCAGTTGCACTGGGGCGGAGGCACCCCTACGTTTCTTTCACTGGAGCAGATGGGCGACTTGATTGACCGCCTGGACGCACGCTTCGGTCTTTCAAACGCACCAGAGCGTGACTACGCCATTGAGATCGACCCGCGCGAAGCCGATGTTTTAACCCTGCGCCACCTGCAGTCTTTGGGCTTCAACCGCCTGAGCCTTGGCGTACAGGACCTGGACCCACGCGTTCAAAAGGCGATTAACCGTCATCAGCCTCGCGTGCTTACCGAAACACTAATGGATGAAGCACACCGGTTGGGCTTTCTCTCGCTGAATCTGGATTTAATCTACGGTCTGCCCTTTCAAACGGAAAGGAGCTTCGCCAAGACGCTTGAACAGGTGATCGCGTTAAATCCGGCGCGTTTATCCGTGTTTAATTACGCGCATTTGCCTGAACGCTTCAAGCCTCAGCGACGTATCAGCGTGGATGACCTGCCAGGTGCGGATGAAAAGCTTTCGATTCTGCGTACGACCATCGACATGCTGACCGCTGCGGGCTATCAACATATTGGGATGGATCACTTTGCCAAACCCAATGACAGCCTGGCGGTTGCCCAAGCCAACGGCACCCTACAGCGCAATTTTCAGGGCTACTCCAGCCATGCCAGATGCGATCTTATCGGTCTGGGCGTGTCAGCTATTTCCCGAATAGGCGATAGCTATGCGCAAAACCCTACTGACCTGGCTAGCTACGAAGAGAACCTGGATCAAGGTCGACTGGCTACCGTGAAAGGCGTACGATTAAATCAGGATGACCTAATACGAGCCGACGTTATCGAACGTTTAATGTGCGATATGCGCCTGGATTTAGCAGCGGTTAGCCGGCAATGGCAGGTTAACGCCAACGACTACTTTGCCAGTGCGCTGGAAAGCCTACGCACTGCTGAACAGGACGGGCTAATCGTTCGCTTGGATGATACGCTTGAGGCGACGCCAATGGGCCGTTTACTGATTCGCCAACTGGCCATGGCGTTTGATGCTTACCTTCCGGGGCACTCAGGCCAACGCTACTCAAGAATCGTTTAACCGGCGGCATCAACGCCTGCGGTAGATAGCCATTTAGGCAAAAGAGAAACAGGGAGATAGTCATGCTACCCTCGACAAGCCAACGACGCTCGCTTCTTCAAGAAGCACGCTGTCAGACCTGCAGCCTAAGCTCGCTTTGCCTTCCACTAGCGCTTGAGCTTGAAGGCATGGGGCAGTTTGATGCCATCATCAGACGCCGAGCACCGCTGAAAAAGGGCGAAACACTGTTTCGTCAAGGCGACCGTTTTACCAGTGTGTATGCCGTTCGCTCAGGCAGCCTAAAACAGGTAACCAGCGAAGGTAATGGCAACGATCAGCTCACTAACTTCTTTTTGCCCAGCGAGCTTGTCGGATTGGACGGCATTGACGAAGAGCACTACCCAGGCAGCGTGATTGCCCTTGAAACCACCACCATCTGCGAAATTCCCTTTGATCGGCTGGACCTGCTTTCAGAGGAGCTGCCGGAGCTTCGTGGTCAGCTGTACCGCAGTATGAGCAAGGAGCTTCGCGATGACCGGCGCATGATGCGCCTGTTGTCGCGCAAAACCGCCGACCAGCGGCTGGCCAGTTTTCTACTGACGCTTTCAGAGCGTTTTCGGCGTCGGGGTTACTCGCCTTACAGCTTTAGGCTTTCAATGGCGCGTGCGGATATCGGCAATTATCTGGGGCTGGCGGTTGAGACGGTCAGCCGTATCTTGAGCCGTTTTCAGCAGCAAGACGTGGTGGCCGTCTCAGGGCGCGAGGTTAACATCCTCGATATGCAGCGGCTTATAGCGCTTGCTGAAGAGGAAGAGCCGGTGATTAGCTCACGTTAAATGCTTCAATACGCCCCGCCATGAGTGCTTCCTGTTTGGCTTCCAGTCCCGCAAAGTCAAACAGGTCGCGGTCAGCTAGCTGCGAAGGCGCGACGTTAGTGACCGCTTTAAACATGCTTTCCAAACGCCCCGGATACTTTTTGTCCCACTCGGCCAGCATTTCCTTAACGACCTGACGCTGCATGTTCGGCTGCGAACCGCACAGGTTGCAGGGAATAATCGGGAACTCCATCAGGCGCGAAAACTCCGCAATATCCGCCTCTTTACAGTAGGCCAGCGGACGAATCACGACATTCTTGCCGTCATCGGAAAGCAGCTTGGGCGGCATTGCCTTCAGGCTGCCGCCAAAGAACATATTCAGAAACAGCGTTTCCAGAATATCTTCACGATGATGGCCAAGGGCGATCTTGTTGGCGCCGATTTCTTCGGCAAACCCGTAAAGCGACCCGCGCCTTAACCGCGAGCAAAGCGCGCAAGTTGTCTTGCCTTCCGGCGTTTTTTCTTTCACTACCGAGTATGTATCGCGCTCCAGAATGCGGTACTCCACGCCGAGTTTTTCCAGATACCGGGGCAGTATATGCTCAGGAAAACCAGGCTGCTTTTGGTCCATATTGACCGCCACCAGTGAAAAATTCACCGGCGCATTGCGCTGCAGGTTGCGTAAAATCTCAAGCATGGTGTAGCTGTCTTTCCCCCCCGACAGGCAGACCATGATCCGATCGCCTTCATTGATCATTTGGTAATCGATAATTGCATTACCTACCTCGCGCCGCAGCCGCTTTTGCAACTTGTTGAATTCGCGTTTCTGTTTGGCATCCTCAAGCGCCGGCTGGCCTTGCAGGTCAGGCGTCGGTGCAACGGTTGCCGCGGCGGGGTCAAAATGATCAAGGTGTTGCATGATATAAGCACTGCCAATGGTAGAAGGAGCAGCCGCTATTCTAACAATACTCCCGCCGTTCACCCAACTGGCAAAATCACGTCGTTACTATGATCATAACTACGGTCATCACTATGGTTATCAATACGGTTATCAATACGGTTATCAATACGGCCATCGGCACAGGCACCACTACGCTAGAAGCTAACCCGACTGCGTCATATCACGCTGTAAGCGCATATACAGCAAGGCGCTTGCGGTGGCTTTACCTAGCAATCTCTGGGTCGAGATAGTAGGCACTTGCCAGCAGGCCAACGCCTCGGAAAACGGTTGGGAAGACTCCACTAACGGGTGTAAACGGCGCAATTGGCGTTGATGCAGTTTGGCCACATCGACCTGAACATTAGGTAGCCCAAACCCGAGGTGCGCTCTAAAGGCTCTATTAAGCATGCAAAACTGCTGGTCCAGTTGCCACCCGACCAGCGGCCGGTTGCCAATAAAATCGGTAAACGCATGCAGTGTCTCGGCACAGAGGGGTACCGCCGTGGCGGGATTGTAAAGCTGCTGATGCTGGCTTGTGTGCACTTGCTGTTGATTAAGTACCACAGCAGCCACACTTAATACCGGCGTTTCACCGGGTAGTGATTCGCAAGCCAGCGCCACTAGCTCTTCCCCCATATAGGGCTGGAAAAGCCAGGCGTAAGGCGAATTCGCATAGCGGCGCCGATCTCGCTCACGCTTAAACATTCTGCGCAGCGTTTGCCCCAGCAGTGCCATGCCTTTTTTGCTGCCTTGCATAGCGCTGCTCATGAATACTCTAAATGGTAACGATAGGAGAGGCGCTGTTTAAAGTCTTTAACGATATGTAGCGACTCGCGCAATAAATCGCGCTCAAGTGACGAGAGCTCTTGCACCACCACGTGATTGGAGCGCGCATCGTCCATATCCTGCCCGCTAAGTTGCTGTTTAAGACGCAGCTCGGTCAACAGTGAAAGTGCCTCTCCTAAATCATCAGCTGTGCGCCGTTCAAGGCGGCCATCATCAACCAGTGCCTCCAACCTGCCCAGCGTCGAGGTTACGCTGATGCGCCGCTCAAGCGCCATGGTACGTACACCGTGGACAATCGGAAAAATGCCGCCTTTTTTGATATCGATACCGTGCTGAGGCTTTTTAAGCGAACCAAAAAGCGTCAGCGGTGTTGAAAAACGCAGAGCCGCACGCGCAAAGTAGGAAAGCAGAATTTCATCATGGGCACAGCGCGCAAATAGCGCCTCGCGCACGCTTTCAAGTAAACATGGATTCCCTGCCATTGAATGAGCATCCAGCATAATGGCAAGTTTCATTAAACTATCGCCATCGCGCACGTTGGCCCATTGAGCAATACGCTTCTTCCACTGAGAAACGCTGGCAACCCACTCGGGGTTAGAGACCATGATATTACCAGGGCACGGCGGGTAACCCAGTTTTATGAGCGTCTCGGTTAAGGCCTGCATATCATCGGCGACACTTGGCCACTGGGCGTCGTCGTCTAAAATCAGACCGTTATCCTGATCCGTTTTCAAAATTTGCTCGCCGCGCCCTTCACTCCCCATCACCATCAGGCAGCTATGCTGATGATGCTCCTCATTGATAACAAAATCCCAGGCCTTGCTCATAATCCGGCCATTCAAGGCCGCCAGCAGGTCCATGGCAAAATTAAGCTTAACGCCTTGTGCCATAAGGGCTGTGACGAGTTCAGGGGTACGATGACTAGCAACTGCCAACGTTTCCAAGTCATCAGCCTGCTCCACCTGCAGACTAACAACGTAACTTCGGCTGGAAAAATAACTCAGCACATCCGTCAGCTCGACCACGCCTTTTAACGCGGCCTGCTCCATCACCACAACGCGGGTAACCTTGTGCCGAGTCATTAACACCAGGGCTTCAAACAGGTACTGCTCAGGCGTTACCGTGACAAGGGAGAAGTGCGCCACCTGACCCACCAGAGTGGCTGACGTGAAGCCGCTCACGACCAGGCCATTGAGCAAATCGGTTTTCGTCACCATGCCAAGCTTGCCTTGGGTTTCCACCAGCAGGCTGTCAGCATGGCTTTCGTTAAGCTTTTCAACCGCCCCGGCAATAGTGGTAGAAGCATCCATCAGCAGGGGCGCTCGCATACATTCACTAATGCGGGCCAGCATAAAGCCTGCCATGGTGACGCCACCGTCGGCGCGCTTTTCTGTCAACAAGCGCGCCTTGTGAGCAAGTGACTGCCTAAAGAACTGCTCAAAAGGAGGGTACTGGCGACACAGCTGGCTAAACAGAAGGCTGGGCATGGTGTAGCAAAGGCACTCCTGCTCAGCCTGAAAACGGTAGCGGCTTTTTCCGTTCAAGATGCTAATGGCGCCAAACAAGTCCCCTGCCGTGTAGTGCCCAATGTGAGCACTTGCCGCAGGCAAGGAGGGGTCTATCTCAGCGACGTCTCCCTTATGAATAAGAAAAACGTAAGCACCCTGCTCGCCCATTTCCAGGATAATGTCATCGCGGTCAAAATAGGCAAGGTCCATGCCTCGACGAACATGCTCGCGCCCCGTGTCATCAAGCAACGTAAATGGCAGTTGGGACAGATCAACATCAACCATGGGGCATGTCCTTACACTACAAAAGAAAAAAGCGACGTCCGTAAAATTGGAAGTACGTCAATCAACGGGTGAGGTACTTCTTTCTGGTTTACGGTGTTTAAGAGCCAGCCTACTACTTTTTATTAGTAACGGTAGCGTCAGACTACTGCCTAGCATAAGCCCTTCTCAATAAAGTAAACCAATTAACCCAAATAAGCCTGTACAAAACCTGCCACTAAGAAACACATACTACTCTATATACCTTTATCTATTATTCCAACGTCGCCCGACGTTGGTTTAAACGACTAAAGTAGCACCTCCCCAGCAACTAACCGTTAGCATTGAACGCTATTTTAAAGTAGCAAATATTATCTTTTAACCAAACCCTAGACCATCGTTCAACTAACGAGTAGTCTGCTGAAAAAATGTACGTAAAAACGCTAATATTCAGCCATTTGAAACTCTTTATTTAGTCTATAGTAGATAGTGATACCAAAGTCTGGGATTATTTTTTAGCGATTATTGTCCAGTATTGACAATGCATCATTCAGGGTAATTGCACAGTGCTAACCAAAACTTACCAAAATCTCATAAAACGCTTGTATCAACGGCAATAATCAATAACCAACCAAGAGACAAAACCAAGCGGTAGGTAGTTTTAGCGTGCAATTACCCTGACATGCTAAACGCTATTCCTGGTGAACTTTCCAAACCTAAAAACACAAGTGGAGAGCAACACAATGGCAGATGACAAATCCAATGCTGCGGAATACTGGAAAGCCAACGTTCGTTTAATTACCGGATGCCTTATTGTGTGGGCCTTCGTGTCTTACGGATGCGCGATTTTGTTTAGACCGCTTCTAGCAAGCATTCAAATAGGGGGAACAGACCTGGGCTTCTGGTTTGCTCAGCAGGGCTCGATCCTTACCTTTATTGCTCTGATCTTCTTCTACGCCTGGAGAATGAATCAGCTCGATAAGAAATTTGGCCTTGAGGAGTAAGTCAGAATGAGCCAATTTGCAATCAACCTGCTTTTTGTAGGCGCCTCCTTTGCGCTCTATATCGGTATCGCGATATGGGCGCGCGCGGGCTCCACAAAAGAGTTCTATGTGGCTGGCGGTGGTGTTCACCCGATCACTAACGGTATGGCCACAGCGGCCGACTGGATGTCAGCGGCCTCGTTTATTTCCATGGCGGGCCTGATCGCCTCCGGCGGTTACGCCAACTCAACCTACCTGATGGGCTGGACCGGCGGCTTCGTTATTCTGGCTATGCTGCTCGCTCCCTACCTGCGTAAATTCGGCAAGTTTACCGTTCCAGACTTTATCGGTGAGCGCTTCTATAGCCGTACCGCTCGGGTCGTCGCGGTTATCTGCCTGATTATCGCATCAGTTACTTATGTAATCGGGCAAATGACCGGGGCTGGCGTTGCCTTCTCACGCTTTCTGGAAGTACCTAGCACCTGGGGCATCTGGATCGCTGCGGGGATTGTTTTCCTGTACGCCGTCTTCGGCGGTATGAAAGGCATCACCTATACTCAGGTCGCCCAGTACATTGTACTGATTGTGGCCTACACCATCCCGGCTGTGTTCATTTCCATGCAGTTGACGGGCAACCCCATCCCCATGTTCGGTATGTTCAGCTCCCACACGGAATCTGGCCTGCCATTGCTGCAAAAACTTGATGATGTCGTCATGGCACTTGGGTTTCAGGATTACACCGCCGACGTCGACAACAAGCTGAATATGGTGCTGTTCACGCTCTCGCTAATGATCGGTACCGCTGGCCTTCCCCACGTTATCATTCGCTTCTTCACGGTTCCCAAGGTGGCTGACGCACGCTGGTCTGCGGGCTGGGCGCTGGTCTTCATCGCGCTGTTGTACTTAACAGCGCCAGCCGTAGCCTCCATGGCACGTCTGAACCTGATGACCACCGTTTATCCTGAGCTAACCGGCCAGGTTGAGAATTATGAGGAGGCCGGTGCCGAGCCAATCTTCTACGAGGATCGTCCTGAGTGGTTCCGCACCTGGGAAGAGACTGGCCTGATCACGTTCTTTGACTTTAACGATGACGGCCGCATCCAGTTCTATAACGATGCCAACGCTGAGTTTGACGTTATCGCTGATAGTCGCGGCTGGGAAGGCAATGAGCTGACGGTCAACAATGACATTCTGGTTCTGGCTAACCCAGAAATCGCCAACCTACCCGCCTGGGTAATTGGCTTGATCGCGGCGGGCGGTATTGCGGCTGCCCTCTCGACAGCGGCGGGTCTTCTTCTCGCTATCTCGTCGGCGATCAGTCATGACTTAATCAAGAACACGATCAATCCGAATATCAGCGAGAAGAAGGAGATGTTAGCAGCACGCATCTCAATGGGCGGGGCTATCTTGCTGGCCACCTATCTTGGCTTGAACCCGCCAGGGTTTGCGGCACAGACCGTCGCCCTGGCCTTCGGTATTGCCGGCGCCTCGCTGTTCCCGGTACTGATGATGGGTATTTTCTCAACTCGCATGAACAGCACCGGAGCCGTGGCCGGTATGCTGTCAGGCCTGGCGTGTACCCTGCTGTATATCTTTACCTACCTCGGCTGGTTCTTTATCCCGGGCACCAACATGCTGCCCAATACCCCGGATAACTGGCTGTTCGGTATCTCCCCGCTCTCCTTCGGTGCGGTGGGTGCCATGATCAACTTTGCCGTTGCCTTCCTTGTCTCTAGCATGACGGCGCCGCCGCCTAAAGAGATCCAGGAGCTAGTGCAAAGCGTACGCTATCCAAAAGGTGCTGGTGCCGCAGTTGATCACTAAGCCATAATCGTTCCTGAATGCGCTCGCCAGAGCGCATTTCACGGAATCCATGTCGAACCGGGCTTCCTTTGGGAAGCCCGTTCTCTTTCAGGAAATCGCTTTATGATATGGCACTTGATTGCCGCTATTTTTGCTGCACTGGCCGCTGCGGGGATTGGTTTGATTCTACGCAATCTATCTCGCAACCGGCTTCCTAAATGGATAGTGCCGGTGTTTGCGGGGCTGGGTATGCTCGGTTATCAGATTCACGTGGAGTACTCGTGGTTTGAGCACAAACAACACCAGTTACCTGAATCATCCGTCATCGTCAGTAGTGCCACCGGAACAGAAGTATGGCGCCCATGGACGTTTGTTTTCCCCATCACGACCCAGTTTAGCGTGGTGGATAGCGACAACATTATTACCCGCGATATTGAAGGTGATCAGGTGGTGGAGTTTATTCTTTACCAGTTCATTCGCCGTCATACTGATTTTGTGTCTACTCAGCCCTACTTGCTGAACTGCGAAAGCCGTGAACTGGTGCCGCTAAGCAACGAGGCTGGCGAGGCGCAGTTGAGCGAACTTCGTCTCTTGCGCGAAACATCCACGCTGTTAGCCACCGTATGCGGGAATGCCGACGCATAGGAGAGACGCAAGCGTTGCTCTTCGCCTAGAATGGGGCTCTTTACACGCGCCGCTCGCTGGGCGAGATAAACGTTGGTGGGGGAAATAGGCATGTTTCACGGTGGGCTGCTGGTCGCGGTATCCTTTCTTTATATCGCGATTCTCTTCGGTATTGCCTGGCACGGCGACCGCCGTGCCCGTACCCACGGCGCCAGCCGCCGGCGCCCCCTCATATATAGCCTGGCGCTGGCCATTTACTGCACCTCCTGGACATTTTACGGCGCAGTAGGCCAGGCAGCCACGGCAGGCTGGTCCTTTGCGAGTATTTTTGTTGGTCCTATCCTGACATTTTTACTGTTTTGGCCGGTTCTCGCCAAAATGATCCGCGTTGCCAAACACCAAAACGTCACTTCTATCGCGGACTTTATCGCCTCGCGCTACGGAAAGACGCAGTCGCTTGCCGCGTTTGCAAGCCTGGTCGCGCTGATCGGAACGCTTCCCTATATCGCGCTACAGCTAAAGGCTGTCTCGTCCACGTTTAGCGTGCTAACCGATGCCAGCGATAGCGTGGGAAGCCCGCTCTTTGGCGACACCGCCTTTTATGTAGCCGTTATTATGGCTGTGTTTGCCATTTTGTTTGGTACCCGTCATACCGATGCGACCGAGCACCATGAAGGCTTGATTCATGCCGTCGCCTTTGAATCCATCGTCAAACTTGTCGCATTTATTGTGCTAGGCGCCTTTGTTACCTGGGGCATGTTCGATGGCTTAAGCGAGCTAATGGGGCACGCAGAGAGCCAGCTTGGCCTTCAGCGCCAGCTCGCCAACCAGGACTTCGGCCAAAGTTTTTGGGCACAAACGCTGCTCGCGATGCTGGCGATTCTCTGCCTGCCACGTCAATTCCATGTGGCCGTGGTTGAAAATATTCACCCGGATGACGCCACCAAAGCCCGCTGGCTGTTTCCGCTTTATCTGTTGGCTATCGCTTTTTTCGTTGTGCCCTTGGCCGCAGCCGGGTTACTGCTCTTTTCAGAGAGCGGCGTCGAGCCTGATACCTATGTGTTGGCGCTTTCCATGGCCTCGGGCCATGAGTGGTTAGCGCTGCTGAC
Organism: Halomonas sp. AOP7-E1-9; assembly: GCF_052376035.1. Classification (NCBI taxonomy): domain Bacteria; kingdom Pseudomonadati; phylum Pseudomonadota; class Gammaproteobacteria; order Oceanospirillales; family Halomonadaceae; genus Halomonas; species Halomonas sp. AOP7-E1-9. The sequence goes on along the minus strand of NZ_JBQSVC010000002.1, from coordinate 105,497 downwards.
CTTCATTGGCGGGTTTTCAGCCGCCACCGGCATGGTGATTGTTGCAGCGGTCGCCGTTTCCATCATGATCTCCAATGAAATTGTTATCCCGGCCCTGTTCCGGTTGCGCTGGTTTGATACCAAAGCCCGTGACTACGGACGCCTGGTCCTGCGAGCCCGTCGCATCACCATTGCTGTCGTGTTGGCGATGTCCTACGGCTTTTACCGACTCATCGCCGAGCTCACTTCGCTTGCTTCTATCGGCATGCTCTCCTTTGCAGCCGCCGCGCAGTTTGCCCCTGCGGTCATTGGCGGGCTTTACTGGAAACGCGGTAACCGGTTGGGCGTTATCGTGGGGATGAACGCAGGCTTTGCCATCTGGGTTTACAGCCTCTTGTTGCCCGCCATGACGAATGCCGGCGTGTTGCCCCTGGCATGGCTCTCAGACGGCCCGATGGGGATTGCCTGGCTCTCCCCCACCGCCCTTTTTGGCCTGAACCTGGGGGATAGCTTTACCCACGGCGTCATGCTATCGCTGGGCGTTAACCTGTTTTGCTATATCTTCATCTCCCAGGTGACCTCGCAGCGAGTGGTTGAGCGTATCCAGGCCTCGCTATTTGTCGATAGTGTTGAAACGCGCCAGACCTCGGTGAACCGCCCGTGGACAGGTGCCACGACGGTGGGCGACCTAAAAGTATTATGTGAGCGCTTTTTGGGCGCAAGCCAGGTGGAACGGGCATTTGAGGATTACGCGCGCCGCCTGGGCAAGCCACTGGACTACAGCACACGCGCCTCCATTGATGTTATTCAATTTACCGAGCGGTTTCTTGCCTCGGTACTCGGCGCATCCTCGGCACGCATTGTCGTTAACTCAGCGCTACAAGGACGCGGAATCGGCATTTCCGATGTTATCTCTATTGTTGATGAAGCGTCACAGGTACTGGAGTTCAACCGGGCACTGCTGCAGGCCACTATCGAAAACATTAACCAAGGGATTAGCGTTGTTGACCAAAATCTGTGCCTGGTCGTCTGGAACCAACGCTATCTTGAGCTGTTCCGCTTTCCCGACCATTTAATTCGCGTCGGCGCGCCAATTGATCGCATCTTCCGCTATAACGCTCATAACAGCGAATATGGCCCGGGCGACCCCGAAGAACATGTCCAGCTACTGCTGGATAATATTCGCGAAGGTCACCCTCATCGCTACGTACGCTATCGTCAGGATGGCAGCGTGCTGGAAGTTCAGGGTAACCCGATGCCCGGCGGTGGATTTGTTTACACGTACCAGGATATTACCCAGCAAAAGCGGATTGAAGAGGCACTGATTCGTTCCGAAAACAATATCCGTATTTACACCGATAATGTCCCTGCGCTCATTGCCTACTTTGATAAAGAGTGCCGCTACCTGTTTACCAACCGCGCCTATGAGCAAGCATTTAACATTGATCGTAATGCGGTGATTGGCCGACGCTTTGAGGATGTGTTGTCACTTAAGCAGTCAGAAGAGCGTGGCCCTTGGGTCGCCCGAGCACTGAATGGAGAGCGGGTAAGTTTTGAAGTCTCCATGCACGTCCACGATGTCATGCGCCATATGCTGGTCACCTATACCCCTCACTTTGGTGACAGCCAGTCGATTCTGGGCTTTTTCTCGCTTTATCAAGATATTACTGAGCGTCGACAAGCTGAAATAGCGCTTGAAGAGACCAATGAAACACTAGAAGAGCGCGTTCGCGAGCGCACCCAGGCGCTTTCTGAAGCCAACGCCGCCCTGCGTCAGGAGAACCGTGTTCGCGCCGAGGCCGAGCAGGCCCTGCGCCAGGCCAAGCAACTGGCGGAAGATGCCAACGCCTCTAAAACACGCTTTTTAGCAGCAGCAAGCCACGATTTATTGCAGCCGCTGAATGCTGCTCGGCTGTTTACGTCAGCGCTTATGCAAAACGTAACCACTCCGGATACGCAGCGTACCATCGGGCATATTGATAACTCGCTACAGGCCGCTGAAGAGCTGTTGAGCACGTTGCTGGATATCTCCAAACTGGACGCTGGCGCGCTGACACCGCGCCGCAGCCACTTTGCACTCGCCGATATATTCCGCCCGCTGCGCGCTGAATTTGAAGTCATGGCCGATAACCGCGGCCTGGATCTCAACGTTGTGCCAACCCAGCTATGGGTTGATTCGGACCCGCAGATGCTGCGTCGGATCGTGCAAAACTTCCTTTCCAACGCGGTGCGTTATACGCAGGATGGGCATGTGCTGCTGGGCTGTCGTCGCCAAGGACAGCGGCTTTTAATAGAAGTCTGGGACAGCGGCCCCGGCATCCCCGAGTCCAAGCTCACGGAAATCTTTCAGGAGTTCCGCCGTCTGGATCAGGTATCGCGTCACAAGGAGAGTGAAAAAGGCTTGGGACTTGGGCTCTCTATTGCTGATCGCATGAGCCGAGTGCTTGACCACCCGATTAAGGTTCGCTCCTGGGAAGGCATTGGTACCGTGTTCTCCGTCAGCGTGCCTGTGGTAGCGGCCAGGGCAATCACCGCTGCCGAGCAAGAGCCTACCAACCGGCGCAGCGGCAATAAGCTAGCCGGTGCGCGCATTGTGTGTATAGACAATGAAACCCTGATTTTGGAAGGCATGACCGCCATGCTCAGCGGCTGGGGGTGTGAAGTCTTTACCGCCACCAGCATTGGGGGCGCTAAATCCATCCTGCGCAACATGGATGGCGACCCGGATGCGATCCTCGCTGACTATCACCTGGACAATGAAGTGACCGGCTTGATGGCTCTGGACGCACTGAGCGAGCGCTTATCGGGCGCGGTGCCCGGCATTGTGATTACCGCTGACCGTACCGAAGCCGTTGCGGACATGGTCAAACGCGACGGCTATCAACTGCTGCTGAAACCGGTAAAACCTGCCGCCCTTCGCGCGCTATTGACCCGCACGTTACAGGCCAGCCGGGCCAATACATAGCCTATATGTACCGCAGAAAAAAACCGCTTACGTTGCGCGTAAGCGGTTTTTTTTAATCACGCCACGAGAGCGTTTATGACTCGACTTTAGGCGGCTCGACTTCCAGTTTTTGCGCCGCAATGACCGCTTGTGTGCGCGAATGAACGCCCAGCTTACGTAAAATCGCCGTCACATGGGCTTTAATCGTTGCTTCAGAAACGTTGAGCTCGTAGGCAATCTGCTTATTGAGCAGCCCTTCGGTTAGCATATTCAACACACGAAACTGCTGGGGCGTTAACGAAGCAATCGCTTCGGCAAAGCGCGACTCCTCTTCACTGGTCTCTTCCAACACGTTAGCCAACGCTTCTGGCAGCCAGACTTCACCCTGAAGAATTTCGCCTACCGCTTCAGCAATCAGCTGCAACGACGATGATTTAGGAATAAAGCCCGAAGCACCGTAGTCAATTGCCCGCCGCACGACGTAAGGTTCATCACTGCCCGACACCACCGCCACCGGAATATCCGGCATTTGGCCACGCAACTGAATGAGCCCTGAAAAGCCATGCGCCCCAGGCATGTGCAAGTCCAGCAAGATCAGGTCGGCATCAGGATGGCGATTGACCACTTCCGTTGTGGCTTCCATGGTGTCGGCTTCGACAATCTCAGCCTGCGGGGCTAATTGGCGCAAGGCCTGAGTGAGCGCTGCACGAAACAGCGGATGGTCGTCTGCAACGATAAACTTATGGGCTACTGCCATGGATATTCCTCCGGTTCCTCGTGCAGCGGAAATACGTGCCGCTACGACGCTAGGCTCAAACGGTCAACGCATGGTACCCCAAGGTTTCTTCATGCCCAAGCATACCTGCATATTTTGTCATCATTATGTCACCCTTTTAAACGCAACAGTGCCGACCCTCTGGTCGGCACTACAACGCATAAGCGCAGCATGCTGCTATTTGCGCTCTTTTTGGCTGACACTCATCAACTTACGTAGCACTCATCACGCTTAAGCCACTGAGTAGTAAGCTACTATTGATTGGCTCGATGCTCAATCAATTCGTCAACCACTGAGGGGTCAGCCAGCGTGCTTGTGTCCCCCAGGCCGTCGCATTCGTTGGCCGCAATCTTGCGCAAGATACGCCGCATAATCTTGCCCGAGCGCGTTTTAGGCAGCCCCGGCGCCCACTGGATCACATCGGGGGAGGCAATAGGCCCAATATCTTTACGTACCCACTGGGTCAGCTCTTTCTTAAGCTCATCAGATGGCTCAATGCTATCGTTCAGTGTTACATAGATATAGATGCCCTGCCCCTTGATATCGTGGGGGAAACCTACCACCGCCGCTTCAGCCACCGCCGAGTGAGCAACCAGCGAGGACTCTATTTCTGCGGTGCCCATGCGATGGCCCGACACATTAAGCACGTCATCCACACGTCCGGTAATCCAGTAATAGCCATCTTCATCACGACGGCAGCCGTCGCCGGTGAAGTACATGCCATCGTAGGTGGAGAAGTAGGTCTGCACAAAGCGTTCGTGATCGCCCCAGATAGAGCGCGCCTGCCCCGGCCAGGAATCAAGGATCACCAGATTGCCTTCGGCGGCGCCTTCCAGCTGGTGGCCTTCGTTATCCACCAAGGCTGGTTGTACGCCAAAGAAGGGCAACGTGGCAGAGCCAGGTTTTAGATCCATTGCGCCGGGCAGCGGAGAAATCATGATGCCGCCGGTTTCCGTTTGCCACCAGGTATCCACAATGGGGCAGTTTTCGTTGCCAATCACCCGATAGAACCACTCCCAAGCTTCCGGGTTAATCGGCTCGCCTACCGAACCCAGCAGGCGCAGGCTGTCGCGTGAGCTGGTGCTCATCACGTTGTCACCATGGGCCATCAGGGCACGCACGGCAGTGGGCGCGGTGTACAGAATGTTGACCTTATGCTTATCAACAATTTCACCCAAGCGCCCGTGAGTCGGATAGCTGGGCACGCCTTCAAACATCAACGTGGTCGCACCGTTGGCAAGCGGCCCGTAGACGATATAGCTGTGTCCGGTCACCCAGCCCACATCAGCGCTGCACCAATAGACCTCGCCCTCCTGGTAATCAAACACATACTGGTGAGTCATGGCGGCGTAGGTAAGGTAGCCACCCGTCGTGTGCTTAAGGCCTTTAGGTGCACCTGTTGAGCCGGACGTATACAGGATAAACAACGGATCTTCGGCGCCCACCGGCTCGGCGTCGCACACCGCTTGCTGTCGATCAACCAATTCATCAAACCAGAGATCGCGGCCTTCTTTCCAGTCGATGTCACCGCCGGTACGTTTTACGACCAGTACGTTCTTGCAGACGTCGGTGCCTTCGCGGGTGAGTGCTGAATCGACGTTCTCCTTGAGCGGCACGTGTTTGCCACCACGCACTGACTCGTCGGCGGTAATAATCAGTTTGGAATCAGCACCAATAATCCGCTGGGCTACCGCATCGGGCGAAAAGCCACCAAAGACGACCGAGTGGACCGCACCAATCCGTGCGCAGGCAAGCATTGCCATGGCCGCTTCTGGGATCATGGGCATGTACATCGTCACCGTATCGCCTTTCTCAACACCCAGCGACTTCAGAGCATTGGCCAATTGGCAGGTGCGCTCATGCAGTTCACGATAGGTAATGTGCTTGGATTCATCAGGATTATCGCCTTCCCAGATAATCGCCGTTTGATCACCGCGCTGTTCAAGGTGCCGGTCAAGGCAGTTGGCACTCACGTTGAGTACGCCGTCCTCAAACCACCGAATATCCACATTATCCCGTTTAAATGAGGTGTTCTTGATGATGGTTGGCACTTTAATCCAATCAAGACGCTTGGCCTGCTCTGCCCAGAAACCTTCGGGATCATCCTTGGACTGCTGGTACATGGCCGTGAACTTTTCTTTATCGGCCCAGGCGTTGGCGGCGATAGCATCGCGCACCGGATAGACGTTTTGATGTTCGCTCATAGTTGCCTCATGTCCGTAGAAACGCACTCTCAATAGGAATGTAGTCGGTATTATTCTTTGTTGCCCCGACACCACTGAATGTTCCCCTAGCATAAACCTCCCTTAGGCGGCTTCCTCTTAGACATTGGTATTAACATTTTTTATTTAAAAAACAGCAACCTGGATGACTTTCAATGATTATCGTAAGCGATATAGACCAACGTCTCCTGGCAATGACGACAACGATAGCGGCGCCCCTTGTTAACTAGCGCATGACGCCTGGCCGTCAACAAGTGCTCACGGCAGGCGCACTGATAGCGGTAAGGTGCAGGCTGAGCCTTATGAACGTCGAAGCGGTGGGTAACGTGAGGGGCTAGCCCAAACAAGTCCCGCATCACGGTTTTCCACTCTTGCCCGTGTGGTTTTAAGCGTCGCCCATCACGTAGATGAAACACCAGCCAATGCGCCATCTCATGCGGAATCACATCGCTAAAAAACGCAGTACGATTGTCACTAAGCAAAATAAAATTAAACCGCAGGCCACCGCGCCCCCAATGGGCTTGCCCCGCTGAAGCGCCCTTTAAGTCAAACCATACGCGGGGCCGCGGCAACTGCGGATACACTTCCAGGCAGCGCTGCCACGCTTGCTCGACCCGGCTTAATGCCGCTTTTTGTAGCGCCTCGGGTGACAGCGCCGCCAATTCATCTTCCGGCCAGGGCGGCAGCGGCAATGTACCCGTTAGCGATGCGCCTATTAGTGATAAACTTGTCATTAATGAATGCCTAAATGATGGTTACCCATTAGTATCATTTTTTAAACGACCCAACTCATGAGGCTTGCTATGGCAGAGCGCCCCGACGATGCAAACGCGCCAGAGACTGTCCCTCCGCAGCCACTGCTGACCGATGAGCAGCTCGACAGGCTGGATGATTTCCTCGACTCAGACCAGGTCGATGAAGACGCGCTGGACGTGATCTCCGCCCACGGCTTTCTCGTGGCACTCGCGGTAGCCCCCAGCGAAGTATCACCGGCCCAGTGGCTCGTTGAGCTGTTTCAAGGCGAACCGCGCTATGCCGATGATAACGAGCGCAATGAAATTGTTAATCTGCTAACCCTGCTGCGCAACAATGCAATGGCCGTGCTGGAGCAAGGCGGGCTTCCTGAACTGCCTTTTGATTTAACCCTGGATGGGCTGCCTGCGGAAGAAACACCGATTGGCGACTGGTGCGCGGGCTTTATGGAAGGCGTCTTCAGCGATGAAAGCGCGTGGTTCCAGGAGGATGAAGAAGCCGCGGCAACACTGCTTTTGCCCTTTATGCTGCTTTCCGGGCTATTTGATGATGAGCCCGACATGGCCGAGATGGCAAGCGACACGGCACACCAGGAAAGCCTGGTCGCGCAATTGCCAGAGCTCGTGCTTGATTTGTATTTGCATTACCGCGTTCCACCGGAAACGCCCAAACCCAAGCCGCGCAAAAAAACGCCTGCCAAGAGCCGCAAGCGCCGCTAAGTCAGTGTTCATTCAACCCGGTATCGTTACTTAAGCCGGGTAATCACTGAATCCAGCGTACCAAATATCCATTCAAAGGCGCGCTGCTTCCAAGAGCGCGCGGCCCACTCCTCGGCCAGCACTTCCTTGCTGGCCGAAAAATTACGCTCAAACATAGCGCACACATCCTGAGCAAGCCGCTCGTCCATCACTTCCTGATTGGCCTCCAGGTTCCAGTGCAGATTCCAGTGATCGAAGTTACACGAGCCAATACTCACCCAGTCATCCGCGAGTACAAATTTGGCATGAATAAACGTCGGCTGGAATTCGTAAATGCGTACGCCCGCTTTAAGCATCGACTGATAAAAACGTTGTCCTGCGTAACGCACGCTGGGGTGGTCATGCTTCGCGCCGGGCAGCAAAAGGCGTACATCCACGCCCCGCTTTGCAGCCCGCGCCAAGCGACGGCGCAGTGTAAACGTAGGCACGAAATAGGGCGTACAGAGCCAAAGACGCCCTTGAACGCCCTGCACCCGGCGGTAAAGCGAGTGACGAATCGCCTGGTACCGGTAGCCTCGGCCCTGTATGGCTCGGCCGATTGCCCCGCCTTCAAACGCCTCTGTCTGGCGCTGTTGAGGAAGAGGCGCCGGAGGACGCTTATCCTCTGCGCGTGTTAAGCGCGAACGCCAAAGGGTGCGAAAAAGCATCTCCCAGTCGGCGATGACCGGGCCTTCAATACGCACGGCAATGTCGTACCATGCCTCTAAAAATTCATCGACGGCGCCAAACCCACCGGTAAAGGCTATTTGTCCATCGACCACTATAATTTTGCGGTGGTCACGACTAAGGTTCCGAGCCAGTGAGTGGAGCCCCACCGGATTGAAAAAGCGCAGCGCCACGCCCGCGTCAAGAAGCCGCTCGCGGTCGCTGCTAGCAAGCCCCTTGGAACCAAAGCCATCCAACAGCAGATACACCCTTACACCCCGCTGGGCTGCCGTTGTCAGTGCTTGTATCACCTGGTCAGCAAGCGCTCCCGACTCCATCAAGTAAAGCTCAACCAACACATAGTGATTGGCGTGGTTGATGGCTTCAAGCATGGCGGGTAGAAAGCGAGACGCCTCTGGCAGCAGGGTAAACCGATTGCCCGCATGCCATGTCAGGGGCTGATACTTCATAGCGCTCTGCTCCTGATGAAATACCTCGTTAATGCGTAATGCGTATCGACTCAACGATGAAGCGACTGCTTAACATAGAGATCATAGCGGCTGGTCTTTCCCTCCAACACATGCTGAGGCGCAGGGCCTGCAATCGGAGGGGCTTTACGGGGACGTTTTACCACCACCCGGTGTGTCGCTACCTCCAGAGCGGCTTCCAACAAACGCGGCGCATCATCGTCATCGCCCGCCAATTCGCGAAACAGACGCATCTCTTTTTTGACCAGCGCTGACTTTTCCCGATGCGGAAACATCGGGTCCAGGTGCACGACCTGTGGATCAAACGCGGCCTCGGTAACCAACGCTTCAAGCGACTGAGCCGCGTCGCCATGGCGCAAGGTCATGCGAGCGATGATATCAGCGATATCATGCGCTTTAGCGGCTCTCAGCAGGCCGTCTTCCAACAGCGCGGCAATCGCGCCGACACGCTCAACCAGCAGCACATGAGCGCCCAGTGCGGCCAGTACAAAGGCATCCCGCCCAAGCCCTGCCGTCGCATCGACAACGCTTGGCGTCACGCCTTTAGCAAGCCCGCACGCCTTGGCAACCAGTTGGCCTCGCCCACCGCCAAACTGACGCCGATGGGCTGCTTTACCTGCAGCAAAATCAACGCTTAGTGGTTTACCATAGCGTTTTTCATCCCCTGCCAGCACTAAACGTCCCTCGCAATACGTAAGCGCCAGTCCTTCTGGGAGTACGGCCTTTTCAGGCAGGCTCATGCCGGCTTTTTCCAGGCAACGTTATTACGCAAATACACCGGCTGAGCCAGATGCGCCGGCTGACCTAACCCTGCCGCAAAATCATCGGCACCCAACCAGGCCATTTCTTCAGCGCGAGGCTCCATATCAACCAGGTGCTGGCTCATGCTCACTTGCACCGTGGCTGCAAAGCGCTCCCAAAGTGTAAAACCTGAGCCTACACCGACCCAGTCAGTTTCATCTTCAGGTAGTGAAAACGCTTCCGGGGCCAACACGGCTTCAGCTTGCTCCAGACTCACGCTATCGTTCAAACAGTGCCAAGTGGCCGCGTAGACCTCGCCCATACGCGCATCCAGAGCAGTGACGATATAGCGAAAGTGAAAACGCCGATGGGCCTGGAGAGCCAACGCCTTGAGCGTTGAGACACCGAGTAATGGCCGGTCCAAACCAAAGGCCAGGCCTTGTGCCGTTCCGGTAGCGATTCTCAGCCCGGTAAATGAGCCCGGCCCTTGTCCAAAGGCAATGGCGTCGAGCGCCGCCGGTGTAATCTGCGCTTGCGCTAACAGCTCGTCCACCATCGGCATTAACCGCCGAGTATGCGCACGCGGCGTCATCTCGTAGCGCGCTAGACATTCGCGGTCAGCGCCGTTCTGACGTAGCAGTGCTACCGAGCAGGCGCTGGATGAGGCATCTAGCGCAAGAAGGTGTAACGACATAGCAATTCCGCACTCGTGATAAGTAGTCGAACATTATACCTTTAGTGCGCCCATACGACGATGGCCCGCGCTTGGCGGGCCATCGGCTTAGCGAGCATCGTTTAATCAGCCAAGGGCTTCTTTTACCTGGCGCGTAATATCGGCAACGCTGCCTACGCCTTCAACACGGTGGTACTGGGGCGCTGCTTCAGCGTCCTTGTTTGCCCACTGCTGGTAGTAATCCACCAGCGGTGCCGTTTGATCGTGATAAACCGACAAGCGGTTACGCACGGTTGATTCCTGGTCATCTTCACGCTGAATAAGCTGCTCGCCCGTTACATCGTCTTTGCCAGGCTCTTTAGGCGGATTATGATCGACGTGGTAAACACGCCCGGATGCCGGGTGAACGCGGCGCCCCGCCAAGCGGTTGACAATTTCTTCATCCGGGACAGCGATCTCAAGCACGTGGTCAATCTTCACGCCACCCTCTTTCATGGCATCGGCCTGAGGGATGGTCCGCGGGAACCCGTCAAACAGGAACCCGTTCTCGCAATCTGGCTGGCTGATACGCTCTTTCACCAAGTCAATAATGATCTGATCGGACACCAGGCCACCACTGTTCATTATCTCTTTAACTTTTAGCCCCAGCTCGGTGCCGTCTTTGATTGCCGCGCGTAGCATATCCCCGGTGGAAATCTGAGGAATCTTGAACTGCTCGCAAATATATTGAGCTTGAGTCCCTTTCCCCGCGCCGGGGGCACCCAACAGGATTAAACGCATAGCCACTGCTCCTTGAAAGTAAAACGCAATAAAATGAATTAACCGACAATAACTGGGCCACTCATGCGGCACAACTCCCCAAAAGCCTGAGAAGGGTATTTTTGTAAGATTTTTTAAATAAAACAGCCAAGTGATGCACGCCAGGCGCACCGACCGCCTCGTTTGAAGCGCTAAACGCAAACGGCGCCCATCACTGGGCGCCGTTGACTAAACCTAATTTGCAGCTACTTTCTCATATACTGCTGCGTGGATTGCCGTGATACCGCATCAAACGGCGCCACGACAATCCACATCATGCCGACAACCTGATTACAGCAACAAGCGGCGAATATCGGTCAACACATCCGCCAGGAATGCCGTGAAACGCGCAGCATCCGCACCGTTAATTGCCCGGTGATCATAGGAAAGCGACAGCGGCATCATCAAGCGCGGTTGGAAGGCACCGCCATCCCAAACCGGCTTCATTTGGGCTTTGGAAACACCCAAAATAGCCACCTCAGGCGCATTCACGATCGGCGTAAACGCCGTGCCACCAATCGAACCCAGGCTCGAAATAGTGAAACAGCCACCGGTCATCTCTTCCCGCTTGAGCTTCTTGGTTTGTGCCTTTTTACCCAGCTCTGCCATGTCCTTGGCAATCTCGATCAAGGACTTCTTATCGGCATCACGCAGTACCGGCACCATCAAGCCATCAGGGGTATCAACAGCAATACCGATATGAACGTAGTTCTTCCATACCAGCGTTTCGCCGTCGCCTTTTAAGCTGACGTTAAACTGCGGGAACTTACGCAGCGCAAAAGCACACGCTTTCACCAGGAAGGGCAGCGGGGTTAACTTGGCCCCCTGCGCTTCAGCTTCGGCTTTCATCGACTTACGGAAGTTCTCAAGCTCGGTGATATCCGCTTCGTCAAACTGGGTCACGTGGGGCACGTTGAGCCAGCTACGATGCAGATTGGTCGCGCCCATTTTCAACAGGCGGCCCATCGGCTTCTCTTCCACTTCACCGAACTGGCTGAAATCGACGTCCGGAATCGGCGGAATACCGGCGCCACCCGTGGCGGCAGCTGCTCCGCCCGATGCTTGCGCCTTGCCCTGGTTCGCAATGACCTGCTTCACATAGGCCTGAACGTCCTCTTTGAGCACGCGCTCTTTGGGGCCGCTGGGCTTAACCAGGCCAATGTCGACGCCAAACTCGCGGGCCAGCATACGCACGGCTGGGCCTGCGTGTACCAACTTGCCATCACGCGGCTTGTGCGCGGCCATTTGCGCTTCAGGGCTGGGCGTACCGCCTACGGTTGATGCGCCCTGCTTGGCAGTGCTCTTCTCAGCGGTTTTCTGAGCAGTCTCCTTCTTCGGCGCTGGCTTGGAAGCGGCTTTCTTCGCGCCCGCTACTTCCATATAACCAATGATATCGCCTTCAGAAACGGTATCACCCTCTTTAACGGTCAGCTCAAGGAGCTTGCCTTTATAGGGGCTGGGGACGTCCATGGAGGCTTTATCAGACTCCAGCGTGATCAACGGATCTTCTTCGCTGATCTCATCGCCTACTGCCACACCGATCTCAATAATCGGTACGTCGGTAGAGCCGGAAATATCCGGAACGCGGACCTCCTTGCGCTCTGGCTCGCCGCTGGCCGCGTCGTCTTCGCTGTCGTCGCTGCGGGTATCTTCAGGCTCGCTGCTGGAGGCGCTCGGCTCTTCCTCAGCAGACGCTTCATCGTCGGCCTCGTCGCTACCTTCACCTTCGATTTCCATCTGGCCGATAACATCGCCTTCAGAAACCGTGTCGCCTTCTTTAACGGTAAACGCGACAATTTTGCCGGTATGCGGGCTCGGCACATCCATGGAGGCTTTATCAGACTCCAGGGTGATCAGCGTATCTTCAGCATCGATACTATCGCCTTCACTCACCGCAACTTCGATGATCTCAACGTTGTCAGAGCCGCCTAGGTCCGGCACCTTGATATCCACGGTTTGCTTACCGCCACCGGATTTCCTGGCGCTTTTCTGCTCGGACTTGGGCTTCTCTTCGGCCGCAGGGGCTTCTTTCTGCTCGGGTTCGGACGCTTGCTTGTCGTCCTCTTCCTCGGCATCGCCGCCGCCTTCCGCTTCCAGCTCAACGATATCGTCGCCTTCGGAAACGGTATCGCCTTCTTTAACCAGCACTTTAACGACTTTACCGCCCTTCGGGGCCGGTATATCCATGCTGGCTTTATCAGACTCCAGCGTGATCAGGGTGTCTTCCGCTGCAATGACGTCGCCTTCCGACACCGCGATCTCGATGATTTCGACACCTTCGCTACCGCCGATGTCGGGCACTTTGATGATTTCGCTACTCAAGGTCGCGCTCCTTTCAAATCGGATCGAGCCGGCGGGCACTTAACCCGCCGGGCAGCGGTTTAGCTGGTCAGCGGGTTCGGCTTGTTAGCGTCGATGCCATATTTGTTCATGGCTTCGCCAACCTGCTTACGTTCAATCTCGCCACGCTCAGCCAGTGCTCGCAGGGCCGCTACAACAACGAAGTAGCGATCCACCTCGAAGAAGTAACGCAGCTTCTTGCGCGTGTCCGAACGACCATAGCCATCGGTACCCAGAACAGTATAGTCGCCTGGTACCCATGCACGGACCTGATCCGCATAGAGCTTCATGTAGTCCGTCGAAGCAATGACCGGGCCGTCACGGCCTTCCAGACATTTCGTCACGTGCGGCTTGTTGGCCTCAGCGTCCGGATTCAGGAAGGATTCACGCTCAAGCAGCAGCGCTTCACGACGCAGTTCGTTAAAGCTGGTCACGCTCCAGATATCAGCGCCAACACCCCAGTCTTGTTCGAGCAGCTTAGCGGCGGCTTCCACTTCACGCAGAATGGTGCCAGACCCCATCAGCTGAACGCGGCCCTTGTCGCCCTTCGTCTCATGCAGCAGGTACATGCCTTTGACGATATCGTCGACCGGTACGTTTTCAAGCTCCGGATGCTCGTAGTTCTCGTTCATCACCGTCAGATAGTAGAAGCAGTTCTCTTTATCAGTGAACATGCGCTTCAAACCATCCTGAACGATGACAGCGACTTCGTGACCATACGTGGGGTCGTAGCTACGGCAGTTAGGAATGGTCGACGCCTGGATTAAGCTGTGGCCATCCTGGTGCTGCAAACCTTCGCCATTAAGCGTCGTACGCCCGGCGGTACCACCGACCATAAAGCCACGTGCCTGCAGGTCACCTGCGGCCCAGGCCAAGTCACCAATGCGCTGGAAGCCAAACATCGAGTAGTAGATGTAGAACGGCAACAGCGTCAGGTGGTTATTGCTGTAAGACGTGGCAGCCGCCATCCACGCGGACATCGCGCCGGCTTCCGTAATACCTTCTTCGAGAACCTGGCCTTTCTGGTCCTCGCGGTAGTACATGATTTGGCCTTTATCCATCGGCTCATACTTCTGGCCTTCGGCGGTATAAATGCCGAGCTGACGGAACATACCTTCCATACCGAAGGTACGCGCTTCATCAGGGATAATCGGAACGACCAGCTTGCCAAGCTTCTTGTCTTTAACCAAGCCATTGAGCACGCGCACAAAGGACATGGTGGTCGATACTTCACGACCTTTTGAACCGGCCATTTGCGTGGCGAAGGTTTTGTCTTCAAGCGTGGGGATTTCCAACGCTTCAAAATCACTTTTGCGGCTGGGCAGGTAGCCGTTTAAACGCTCGCGTTGCAAGTGCATATACTTAAGCTCGGGCGAATCATCTTCCGGCTTGTAGTAAGGCACTTCCTTGAGCTGCTCATCGGAAAGCGGAATACCGAAGCGGTCGCGGAAGGTCCGCAGTGCTTCGTACTCCATGCTTTTCACCTGGTGCGCTTCGTTGGCTGCTTCGCCATCGCCGCTACCCATACCGTAACCTTTTACCGTATGCGCCAGAATAACCGTCGGCTTACCGTTAGTGGAGTTAACGGCTTCATGGTAGGCCGCATAGACCTTGAACGGGTCGTGGCCACCGCGATTGAGCTTCCAGATATCATCATCGGAAAGATCTTTAACCATTTCTTCGGTTTCAGGATACTTACCAAAGAAGTGCTCACGGGTGTAAGAGCCGCCGTTAGCCTTGTAGTTCTGGTACTCACCGTCGACCGCTTCATCCATACGTTTTTGAAGGACGCCTTTACTATCCTTCTCAAACAACGGATCCCAGTGACGACCCCAAACGACTTTAATTACGTTCCAACCGGCACCGCGGAAAACGCCTTCAAACTCGTCCATAACGCGAGAGTTACCGCGTACAGGGCCGTCCAGACGCTGCAAGTTACAGTTGATAACGAAGATCAGGTTATCCAGGTTCTCACGACCTGCCAGTGAGATGGCACCCAAGGATTCCGGCTCATCACACTCGCCATCGCCCATGAAACACCAGATCTTGCGATCGTACATGTCTTTCATTTCACGATGATGCAGGTACTTCATCACGTGGGCCTGGTAGATCGCCTGGATTGGGCCAAGGCCCATGGAGACGGTCGGGAACTGCCAGTAATCCGGCATCAGCCAAGGGTGCGGATACGATGACAAGCCATCGCCATCTACTTCCTGACGGAATCTATCCATCTGATCTTCAGACAGACGACCTTCCAGGAAGGAGCGTGCGTAAATGCCCGGCGCTACGTGACCCTGGATGTAGATCAGGTCGCCAGCGAAGTCATCTTTAGGCGCACGGAAGAAGTGGTTAAAGCCCACATCATAAAGGGTTGCCGATGACATAAAGCTGGCAATGTGGCCGCCAAGCCCGGGGTTGGCCCGGTTATTACGAATGACCTGGGCGATCGCGTTGTAGCGAATCAAGGAGCGAATGCGCCGCTCCATGAACAGATCACCAGGCATCCGCGCTTCACGATGCAGCGGAATCGTGTTGCGGTGCGGGGTTGTCACCGAGAAGGGCACCTTCATCCCATCCCGGCGCAATCGATCCGCCAGGCGGGTCATCAGGTAACGGGCGCGATCTTCGCCCTCACGATCCAGCACCGATTCCAGGGATTCCAGCCACTCCGTGGTTTCGACCGGATCGAGATCTTCTCTTGTCTCCAGACTCATAGAGGTCTCTCCGAATGACGATAAATGACATGAGCCCCGCCAACCCGTACGGGTTTGGGGCAGCTGCGGTGATTGATGGCCACCGCAGAAAAGCATTTGCGCGGTAACGCTAATGTTTTTTTAGCTCTATATTCAACGAGCTACAGACCACTGAATGTAGTAAAGCTACATAAATGTCGTAAAAGTTAGCCTTTTGTATGTAGGAAGATACCGCAAAGTCGCCACGCTGCCAATTCCGGAGTAGTGGAAAAGCGTATCGAAAACAAACTATTGCACTGCAACATAGACGCTTCGACAGTGCTTCCTATTACTCTTTATGCGTAGGCAGTGTAGCTAAACTACCGTTTTATTTTCTTGTCGTTGAACAACTTAATCGCTCTTTTTAAAGCGTATCAAGGTGGGTTTTCGCCAAACACTGGTAAAAGTAGGCCCAATCAAAGGCGGGCCCTGGGTCCGTTTTACGCAGCGGCGCGATATGCGCATGGCCCGTCATTCGTGACGCATCAAGCGCTGGGTAGCGAACCATTAACCACTGAGTGACTTCTGCCAGCGCGTGGTACTGCGCCTTGGTAAAGGGCGTTATGTCATCACCTTCCAACTCAATGCCCAGTGAAATGTCATTCAATGCCTGCCGCCACTGCATGGCGTGGCTATCCCACCAGCGTGAACGCCCAGCGTGCCAGGCGCGCTGATCCGTATTCACGAACTGCACGCACTCACCATCACGCCGGATAAGCAGGTGCGCTGAAACGCGTAAATGGGCAATCTCGGCAAAAAAAGGGTGCTGGTCCGTTGCCAGTTGATTAGTGAACAGCGCCTCTATCGCATCACCACTAAATTGCCCAGGAGGTAAACTGATCGCATGCAGTACCAATAACGATACGTCATCAGTAGGTCGCGCATCATAATTGGGCGAGTCAACCCTGCGCGCCCTGCCCCACCAGCCGTCGTGTGTCTGGTCATTAATCACCCACAAAGTCTCCTTTACGTCGCGCTCTTTTCACTGCTCTCATTAGCGGCTCTCTTTTACTATAATGCCGGTCTCATTTGATCATGCCCAGAGAGCTCACCGCCATGAATAACCAAAATGCGCTAGCTGAAGAGATCAGCACCTGCGTGACTCGCCTGCTTAACGAAGATATAGGCTCAGGCGATATTACTGCCCAGCTAATTCCCGAGGACCAGTGGGCAACGGCGACGGTGATTACCCGTGAGTCTGCGGTGCTGTGTGGGACTGCGTGGGTCGATGAAATTTTTCAGCAGTTGGATGCGCGCGTCACGCTTCGCTGGCTAGCCGCTGACGGCGACTTGCTGGATAAAGGCCAAGGCTTTTTGGAACTGGAAGGCCCGGCACGTAGTTTGTTAACCGGGGAGCGCGCGGCGCTCAACATGTTACAAACGCTGTCTGCCACGGCAACCGCAACGCGCCGCTACGTCAACTTGATTGAGGGTACCGGCGTTCGCCTGCTCGATACCCGCAAAACGCTTCCCGGCCTGCGTTTGGCGCAAAAATACGCTGTTACGTGTGGCGGAGGCCACAATCATCGAATAGGTCTTTGGGATGCATTCTTAATCAAGGAGAACCACATTTCGGCATGCGGCGGCATCAAGGCCGCGGTGAGTCATGCAAGGGCACTTGCCAAGGATGTGCCGGTAGAGGTGGAAGTAGAGACCTTTGAAGAGCTTGACCAGGCATTGGCGGCCGGGGCTGACATCATCATGCTGGATAATTTCGCACTTGAAGATTTGTACGTAGCAGTCGAACTGAACGGCGGGCGCGCCACGCTTGAGGCCTCAGGCAATGTCGATGCGGCTACGCTCAAAGCGATTGCCGATACGGGGATCGACTGTATTTCCAGCGGCGCGCTGACCAAAGATATCCAGTCCATTGATCTCTCCATGCGAATTACCCGCAGCTATAGCGTATAGCCAGGCTCAGCTTCAGATTTAGTCTCAGGCTCAGGTTTCAATCGCGCTCAAGCGCTTTTCCATCCGATAGCGCTGAAGTGACTCACCGCTTCGTTCAACCCACTGCTCGCCCAGGTTTTCCCAGCCTCGGCGCAGCAGGCGGTCATAAAGCATCAGGCTCGCCTCAATCTCTATGCGATCAACTCCCTGCTCCAACAGCATACGCTCAGCATGAATCAACAGTGTGGTGCCAATACCACGCCCGGTCAGCGAGGGCCACACATACAGCGTTTCGATACGCCCTTCCTTCACATCAAGCTCAAGGAAGCCCACACAGCGCCCGTCGCACACCGCCACCAGTGTGGTGTAAAGCGCGTGGCGAACCGCCCAGGCGCTGGCTTCACGGGGCAGCGCATTGGCCCAGGCGCGCCGCTGGCTAAGCTCATAGTGGCTGGCTGCGCCTTGCATGACCGCATGGTAAAACACTTCTGCCTGGTCGGCGGCGTCGCGCGCTAAAGCAGCGCGGTAGGTCACCCTCGCCGCCGGGGCTTTTGGCGCAGAAAGCTCCTCGGTCGTTGGCATGCATCACCTCTAAGCAGTTATCGAAATGGGGATCAAGCATTCGGCGTATAACGTCAGCCTGCTTTATACTTGGCCGCCTATCTCAGCATAAGGCAGTAGCATGCACAATGCCCCTGAAAGTGCGTCCTTTACGCTGACGCCTATCGGTTACGTTGTTAGCGACTACCCGGACAAGTTTGGCATCCCCCGCCAACCGGGCCTGGCGCAGGCGGCCAACGCCAGTCTCGTGCTAACGGCACCCTATAACGACCCCTTAACGGTGCGTGGACTGGAGGATTTTAGCCATCTTTGGGTGTCATTTATTTTTCATCAAAGCCCAGAGCGTTGGACGCCATTAGTACGCCCACCACGGCTTGGGGGCAACCGCAAGGTAGGCGTATTTGCCAGCCGCAGTACCCATCGACCTAACCGGCTGGGCCTCTCGCTGGTAACGCTGGCCGGTATCGACACACACCAAGGGGTTCGTTTAAGACTCGAAGGCTGCGATTTGGTGAGCGGCACCCCGGTGGTCGATATCAAGCCCTACCTGCCCTGGGCCGAAGCACGCCCTGAAGCTGTCGCCGGTTTTGCACCGCAAGCCCCCGTGTTGCTGCCCGTCACGTTCAGCCACGATGCGCTGGATACCTTGGCACGCCGCGTTGATAGCGCAAGCTTGTATGCCTTGATCGAGCAAGTGCTTGGGCAAGACCCACGCCCCGCTTACAAGCAAAGCGAGGTGCCTGGGCGTGTCTACGGCGTTAGGCTGCGCGATGTCGATGTGAAGTTTCGAGCCCTACACAACGACGAAGCCACCACGTTAGAAGTGGTGGCTATCGACATCATGACTGGCTAGTACGGGCGATCAGGCAGGAAAGGTGATTCCCAGACGCCGACCTACTTCTTCGTAGGCTTCGATCACGCCGCCCAGGCCTTGGCGGAAGCGGTCTTTATCCAGCTTCTCTCGGGTATTGGCATCCCACAGGCGGCAGCCATCCGGTGAAAACTCATCGCCCAGCACCACTTCGCCTTTGAACACGCCAAACTCAAGCTTGTAGTCCACCAGCAGCATATCGCCTTCGGCAAACAGTTGCTTTAACACGTGGTTAACCTTGAAGGTCAGCGTTTTCATCTTGGCCAGCTGCTCGGGCGTTGCCCAACCAAAGGTTTCTGCCAACGACTCGTTGATCATCGGGTCGCCTTTTTCGTCGTTCTTCAAGAACAGCTCAAAGGTAGGCGGCGTAAGTGCAACACCTTCTTCAACGCCCAGCCGCTTTACCAGCCCACCCGCAGCGATGTTGCGTACCACACACTCGACCGGAATCATCTGCATTTTTTTAACAAGGCTCTCGGTATCGGAGAGTTGTTTTTCAAAATGCGTAGGGATACCGGCCTCTTGCAAACGCTCCATAATAAACGCGTTGAAGACGTTATTGACCATCCCTTTACGGGCCAACGCTTCTTTCTTCTTACCATCAAAAGCGCTGGTGTCATCACGAAACTGCAGCACCAGCAGATCCGGATCATCGGTGTGATATACAGATTTTGCCTTACCGGCATAAAGTTCTTGGCGCTTTTCCATGACAGCTCCGAAAGGGATCAAATAAACAGATTAACGTAAATAGCCAGCAACACGTTCTAACAGCTCACGCTGGTCATCGGCATTAAACTCACGCTCACTGGCATTCACCGCGCGTAAAATGGTCTGATTGCCATCGGGCTGCAGCACAATACGTATTTCCTGGGGCATCTTGCGCACATCGGCACTAAATACAATTTGCAGCGGGTTGCGACCACGCTCAGTCTCGGTCATGTATTCCACCAGAAATTCATGACGCTCCGGGCTGGTAGCGAGCAGATTACGCTGACCTTGTAGGGTGAAATCCAACGCGAGATAGTGATTGAGTTCAGCCCAAACACGATCAATCGGCTGGGGAATGACAGCTTCCCACTCATCACCCTGCTGACGAAGCTGTAGCGTTTGCTGGGTATTCAAGCGTTGGGCATTCCAGGAGGAAGCCACGCTCTGTGACGCACTACGCGCCCCCAGAAACTCTTCCAAGGCGTCGAGGCAGCTCGTCATGGTCTGGCCACCACGTTCACAGCGCACTTCACTGCTGCCAGAACGCATGGCACTTTGCAGACGTAAATCGGCCTGCGACGTTACGATAACGCCCTGCGACGCATCGCTTTGCTCCACACCTAGTTGACGGCTACGCGCAAAGGACTCCAACTGCGGCCAGACGGCGCCCGTATCGGCCGCCACCACTAGCCAGCTTTGGCTACCTGCTTCCCGGCGTTCCACGTATTCGGGCTCTAGACCACTGCCAATCGATAACGACTGAGGAGCGCGTATTTCCGCAGCTTCTTCGATGCGGACCCCCTGCATGGCTGCTTGAGGAACGGGCAGTGCATCCTGATAGCGCTGCGCATTGCGGGTCTCTGGCAGCACCAGAGGGGGCGCCGGAGCGGCTTCTGTATAATCCAGGTTACGGTCGTGGTAATAACCATCGCGCGCGCAACCTGCCAGAGCGACAGCCGTTACGAGTGCCAGCGGTATCCATTTAAGCGCACGTTTTTCAAGCACAAAGCTCATCAAGCCACCTTAACAGTCAACAAATCAGTTAACCGGCAGCACATCACTGTGCTCCCGGTAACAAAGGGTATCGCGCTGGGTGTAATGAAAGAGCATTACTCCTCAATCACGCCCGCCAGTTGCAGCGCTTCACTGACAGTGGCGTGGTACTTCTCGGATAACCATGTCAGTGGCAAACGAATACCTGCATCCATATACCCCATCCGGTTAAGCGCCCATTTTACCGGTATAGGATTGGATTCAATGCCCAGATTAGTATGCAACGGCATTAAACGGGTATTAATTTGATGCGCTTTATCTGCGTCGCCAGCGACAGCGGCCACACATAGCTCATGCATTGCCTTAGGGGCAACGTTCGCCGTCACCGAAATATCACCATGCCCACCCATCAGCATAAACTCGCAGGCCGTCGCGTCATCACCGGAATACAGCATAAAGTCACTGCCCTTTAAGCGCGAAATTAGATCTTCTGCGCGCTCAAGGTTTCCAGTGGCATCTTTCAAACCGATGATGTTATCAACGCCTGCCAAGCGTACAACCGTTTCATTGTACAGGTCAGAGCAGGTACGCCCCGGCACGTTATACATGATAACCGGTAGTTTGCTGCCTTCTGCCACCGCCTTAAAGTGCTGGTACAAGCCTTCCTGAGTCGGCTTATTATAATAGGGGCAAACGGACAAACAGTAATCAGCCCCTACTTCACTGGCGTACCGAGCAAGTTCGACGGCTTCAGACGTCGCATTGGCACCCGTACCGGCGATCACCGGAATGCGTCCATTGACCTCCTCCACCACACTGCGGATCACGTCAAAGTGCTCTGCAAACGTCATGGTCGTGGGCTCGCCAGTGGTGCCTGCGGCAACGATGCCGTCTGTTCCGTTATCAAGGTGGAAGTTCACCAGACGACGAAGCGCCTCCCAGTCGATGTCGCCATTGACTTTCATCGGCGTCGCCAGGGCGACAATGCTGCCTGTGATCATCCGTTTATTCCTCATCTACAAAATTATGAGACCAAGCCCAACATGGACATCCAGACAAGGCGCCGAACCACTCTTTTACGCATCATGGCGACTGCCCGTTTGGGCCTACAGAGGGTAAATGGTACTCAGGCGATTCGAGCCTGTACAGCGCAAACCGCTGTGAGTTTGTGATGCACACCTATCATGCCTTTGACATGCTGCCTCAGGTTGCGTGTAATCACCCTATAAGTCGTCAACGATTAGGAGTCTGCATGCATATCGAATTAGGCCAACCTGTCCCCGATTTTTCTGCAAGTGCGACGGGCGATACGACAATCACACTGTCGGAACTACGTGGCAAACAGGTCGTTATCTATTTTTATCCCAAGGCCAGCACACCCGGCTGCACCACCGAAGGCGGCGATTTCCGCGACCATAAAAAAGCGTTCGATAACGCCAATACGGTTATTTTAGGAGTGTCTCGGGACGGTTTGCGTGCCCAGGAAAATTTTAAAGCCAAGCAGGATTTTAACTTCCCGCTCATTTCCGACAAGGATGAAACCGTCTGTACGATATTTGATGTTATCAAACTGAAAAAAATGTACGGCAAGGAGCATCTGGGCATTGAGCGCAGTACTTTCTTAATAGATACAGCAGGCAACCTTGCCAACGAATGGCGTGGCGTTAAAGTGCCAGGCCACGTAGAGGAAGTGCTGGCTGCCGCGGAAGCACTACACGCGAGTCGTTAATAAAAACGCCCGCCCGGTGTCATCACCAAGCGGGCGTTAACTTTTCAAAAGACTCAGCGTGTTAAACCAAGGGCATTGTTAACCCTCGGGCAGCGGCCGTGCGGTCTTATGACTCCGCCTGGATAATACCCTCTTCCCCATTCTGCTCACGAACACCCCTCGGCCAAGCGTAGACCAACGCTTTTAGCAGTGTGGCCAACGGAATGGCGAAAAACACGCCCCAGAAGCCCCAAATACCGCCAAAGAAAAGCACCGCGACAATAATGGAAACGGGATGAATATTATTGGTTTCAGAAAACAGCACTGGCGACAGAACGTTTCCATCCAGTGCCTGAATCACGCCATAGGCAACCAGCACATAAATAAACTGATCGCTTAATCCAAAATGAAAACCTGCTACCGCCATGACCGGCAGTGTAGCCACCGCAGCGCCGATAAAAGGCACCAGCACCGAAAAGCCCACCAGAACGGCCAGCAGCGCTGTATACGGCAAGCCAAAAAAGGTAAAGGTGCCAAACGCTACCGTACCCACAATGATGATTTCGATGAACTTGCCCCGAATATAGTTCGCAATCTGATGATCCATTTCCTGCCAGATGCGCGTTAACAGCGCACGTTTTTGTGGCAACAGCGAAACCGCGAACCCAACCAGCGCCTCGCGGTCCTTCAGCATAAAGAAGACCAGAATGGGCACAAGGACGAGGTAAATAATCAGCGACATGACATTACCCAAAGAGGCCAAGGAGAGCGTCAGCGCACGCTGGCCTAGCTGGCTAATTTCACGGCTTGCTACACCGATCCAGCTCTGCATTTGATCAGGCGTAACCAGGTTTGGGTAGCGCGCCTGCATCTCATCCAACCACCCCTGGCCGCTGGCAAACATGCGCGGCGTTTCATGTACAAACCCTACCAACTGATTCCAAATCAGCGGCATTAAAATGAACGCAAGGGTTAGCAAAGCACTGATAAAGGCTAGAAAAATAAGAGTAACGGCTAAAAGATGAGGCATCCCTCTTCGCGTTAAAGCGCTCACCACCCCTTGCAGCAGAAAAGCCAGAACCAGCGCGGTAAAAAACGGCGCCAGCATGTGGCCAAACAAGATAATGGCCGTAAAGCCAGCCACCAACACCAGCAATAAGACGAGCGCTTCTTCATCAGAAAAATAGCGTTCAACCCAGCTTTTAAGAATAGTACGCATGGTCATTAGTGTGCGTCTCCCGCCTTACGTATCCAAAAAAAGTACGTGCCTTCATGCTGCTCTCGCGCCGCCATCTCATGATTGCCTTGATCAGTAAACGACGCTATATCGCGCCATGAGCCTGCATCAGTGGCACGCACTTCAAGCAACTGCCCAGCCGCCAAACCGGCTAACGCCTGTTTAGTCTTGAGTAACGGCATCGGACACGGCAGCCCACACGCATCAAGCACCACGTCTGGATGAAAACGTACGAATGATTCAGACATACCTGCTCCCTAAAAATGCCTGCATGATCTCGCCATTGTTGCATAAACTGTTTACGTTGCGATGATCACTGTTCACTTGATTTAACGGCACTTTACAGCATCAATCAATGTCACAGCGGTAACCGCTGCGCTTTACCCTTATCAATGAGGATGCCATGCCGCACATACGGACTGCTTATCCCCGCGGGCTCTGCGCGCTAATTGTTGCTTGCAGCATTAGCGTCTCAAGCCCGCCAAGCTACGCACTTAATGACTATCATCTGCCCACGCTTGGCGGTCCCTCGTCATCAGCCAGCAGTGAAGAGTTCCGTTTGGGCCGAGCATGGCTACGTCAGTTCCGGGCCCAGGCGCCTCAGTGGCAAGACCCTATCGTAAGCGATTACCTGGAAAGCCTTGTGGCGCGCCTGCTGCCATACAGCCAATTGGGAGACCTGCAAACGACGATGGTGATGGTCGATAACCGATCACTCAATGCCTTTGCCGTTCCCGGTGGCGTGGTGGGAATCAATTCCGGGCTTTTTTCCTTTGCTGAAGATGAAGGTGCTTTTGTCTCGGTGATTGCTCATGAGCTTGGCCATTTATCACAGCGTCACTACGCCCGAGGTAGCGCGCGAGCAGAACAGACACAACTTCCTGCCATGGCGGCCATGCTAGCGGGCATGCTGGTAGCGGCCAGCGGAGGTGGCGAAGCGGGCCTTGCCGCCGCCATGGGCTCACAGGCTGCCCTGATCCAGGACCAGCTCAGCTACTCAAGACGTTTTGAGCAAGAGGCTGACCGTATCGGCTTACAGGCGATGGCCGATGCTGGCTACGACCCTCATGCCATGGTCCGCATGTTTTCTGCCATGCAACGCTTGGCGCGACTACAAGGCGGCAACCCGCCTGAGTTTCTATTGACCCACCCAGTTTCAGATAGCCGCTTAAGCGATGCACAAGGGCGTGCCTCGCAGCTCAGTGTGGCCAGCACCTATACCAGCAATACGCTTTACGACATGATGCGCGCTCGCGCCCTATTGAGCATTTACCAAAACTCCCCGCAACAAGCCGCTTCCCGCCTTGCCCAGGATGACGCAGAAGAGCCTGCACGCCGCTATCTAGAGGCATTAATGACTGCGCGTAATGGTCAAACGGATCAAGCCTTACAAATGCTCGATCAACTGGCCGCTGAGCTACCGGATTACGGCATGCTGCCTGCATCTGCGGCAAGCGTCGCGCTGGAGGCCCAACGCTATGATGAAGCCATTACCCGAAGCCAGCGCCTTTTGAGGCTGATGCCGTCTTATCTGCCCGCCCAACTGATTTTGGCAGAGGCACAACTGCAGCGAGACCCAGAAGCCGCTTATCAGCTCCTACGTAACATAACAGCGCAAAACCCTGAATACCCTCCTGGCTTTAACCTGCTGGCTGAAGCCGCTGGGCGAAGCGGGCACAACGGTTGGGGGCATTTGGCGCGCGCCGAGCATTTACAGCTGACAGGGCGAGTCGACCGAGGCATTCAGCAACTCTCACTGGCTCGCAACGCGGCCGAGCAAGAGAACGACCAGCAAGCGCTTGCACGTATTGAACAGCGCCGAGAAGCCTTTATTGAATACCGTAAAGCGCTGGATGACTTTTAACGACGTAACGCTTTGAAATGAATGACACGCATAAAGCTCTTGGCCTGCGAAGGGCCAGGAGCCTGATGGGCTGGTCACAGCGTGAAGCTGTTCTATTTAGCGTTGAAATTCAGCATACGCTCAAGCGGCTTTAGCGCTTTCTGGCGTAGCGACTCATCAACATGAATTTCCCCACTGCCGTAGCGCAGCGCATCCGCCAGATTATCCAGTGCATTCATGGCCATCCACGGGCAGTGCGCGCAGCTTCGGCAGGTAGCGCCATTACCGGCTGTCGGCGCTTCAAACAATGTCTTGTCCGGCACCGCTTGCTGCATCTTAAAGAAAATGCCGCGATCTGTTGCCACAATAAGCTGGTTATTGGGCAAGGTTTGAGCGGCCTTGATTAACTGGGACGTCGACCCCGCCACATCCGCCATATTGACCACCGAGTCCGGCGATTCAGGATGCACCAGCACCGCCGCATCAGGATAAAGGCGTTTTAAGTCTTCAATACCTTTCGCCTTGAACTCTTCATGCACAATACAGGCGCCGTCCCACATCAGCATATCAGCACCGGTTTTTTTCTGAATATACCCCCCCAGATGCTTATCCGGCGCCCAAAGGATTTTTTCACCTTTTGCCTGCAGATGCTCAATCACGTCAACTGCAATGGATGACGTCACCACCCAGTCAGCACGTGCTTTTACAGCTGCTGATGTATTGGCATACACCACCACGGTTCGGTCGGGGTTGGCATCGCAAAAGGCGCTGAACTCATCTACCGGGCAGCCAATATCCAGCGAACAGGTTGCCTCCAGCGTGGGCATCAATACGCGTTTTTCAGGCGAAAGGATTTTGGCTGTTTCTCCCATAAAACGCACACCTGCCACAATCAACGTAGTAGCATCATGCTGGGCACCAAAGCGCGCCATTTCAAGGGAGTCTGCCACGCAGCCACCGGTTTCTTCCGCTAACTGTTGGATAGCGTCATCGGTGTAGTAGTGCGCGACCAAGACGGCATTGTGCGTGTGCAGCAGTTGCTTTATCTCTTCGACACGCGCTTGGTCTTCTGCGGGAATACGAGTAGGGCAATACGGGCTAGGGAGCGGAGCATCAAGCTCAGCTTGAGAAGTCATAATAGTCATCGTGTCTACCACTGTGACGAACAGGGAATCCCCCTGTTAAACACTAGTCGCGACCTGTGTCATCCACACATGCCGCTCGCGATTGCAACAGGCCGCTGCGTCTCTCGCGGTGACCTACTGCGCTACTAACTATTTCTCTAAACTATTTCTCTAAACTGTTTTCTCTTAACAGCTTTCTCTAATGAACTTTTCTTAATCACATTGCATGCAGCCATTGTGGTGGCAAATTGTTGTCTTCTGCAAGTGGTATATTGCGCGGCTGTGCACATCAGGCACACAGCAAAACGCCCCTGGCAGCAAGCTACCAAGGGTGTTGAATTTGGTGGGTCGTGTAGGATTCGAACCTACGACCAATTGATTAAAAGTCAACTGCTCTACCAACTGAGCTAACGACCCAAATTTTTGCTTACCGTACTGACATAGCGGTATGTCTAATTACGCTGTTCGATGGTGGGTCGTGTAGGATTCGAACCTACGACCAATTGATTAAAAGTCAACTGCTCTACCAACTGAGCTAACGACCCCTTCGAACGGATGCATATAGTACAGACTATGATCAGCCATGGCAAGAAGTTTTTAACTTTTTCCCGCACTGCACCCACAGGATTAGCCTTTGATCCCGCAGTGTAATTAAAGCGGGTTTCATGGCCCATGCGAGTCTCTACCGCCACGATCATGCCTGGTACAACAACGATCGTTTTAAGGTACCCAGATACTTAAAAGCCAGCCATCAAGCGATTGATGGCTGGCCAGTGCGAACCAATTTTCCACCCCTGGTTTGGGTAGTTATAAAATTAGCGGCGTTTAGGCTTGCGCATTGTCTGTACCGGACGACGCTTATTTTTGTCGCGGCTCCAACGGTTCTTCTCGTCAGGCGTCAGCTCAGGCACCTTACGTGCTTCAAGGTTAGCGATCGTGGCGAGATCATCGACTTCGTCTTGCGAAAGCTCGACCCACTCTCCCGCTTTAGCACGCTTATCAATAAAAATGTTGCCGTAACGCACACGCTTCAGGCGGCTAACCGTTAGCTCTTGAGACTCCCACAGGCGGCGCACCTCGCGGTTACGTCCCTCAAGAATGACGACGTGGAACCAGGTGTTGATACCTTCACCACCAAACTCTTGCACATCGGTAAAGCGAGCAGGGCCATCTTCCAGCATAACGCCATCCACCATCGCTACGATGTGTTCGCGCTTTACTTCGCCCATTACGCGCACGGCGTATTCACGCTCAACCTGGGTTGAGGGGTGCATTAACCGGTTGGCAAGCTCGCCATCGGTCGTGAAAAGCAGCAGACCGCTGGTATTGATATCCAGTCGGCCAATGGCAATCCAGCGCTCGCCTTTTAGCCGTGGCAAACGCTCAAATACGGTACGACGGCCTTCCGGGTCTTTACGGGTGCACAGCTCGCCTTCTGGCTTGTTGTACATGATGACGCGACGCGGCGCTTCGTTCTCGGGTCGCAGTGTAACGGGGCGGTCATCGAAACTTACTTTATCGCGAATTTCAACGCGGTCACCCAACTTGGCGACCTGGCTGTTGACCTTTACTCGGCCATCAGAAATAGCGGTTTCCATTTCGCGCCGCGAACCCAGCCCCGCTCGGGCAAGCACTTTCTGGAGTTTTTCACTAACGGGAGGGGTGTTGTTACTCTGAGTCATGATCGTCTGACCTCATATCATTGGTCTGCGTGCGTGCGCTGTCATCATGTGAGCGCTGCGCACGTGCCGCAAGTCGAGCTTCTAAATCAGCAAAACTTAGCGGCTGGGTTAACGCCGTCTCGGCGTGGTCGTCGGCTCTCTCAGCCGTCTTGGGTGGCGCATCCTGCACGCTTTCTGGCGCTTCGTCCAGTGTTTCTTTGGGCTTCTCTTCCTCACTCTCTTCTTCGAGGAGAGCCTCTTGTGAAGCCGGTAACTCAGCCTCTTCCCTCTTCTCCCAATTAACCAATTCATGCATGGGGGGAAGTGCATCCAGTGTTTTCAGGCCAAAATCGTCCAGAAAGCTTCGTGTAGTGGCGTAGACGGCTGGCCGCCCGGGCACATCGCGGTGGCCAACAACACGAACCCATCCACGCTCCATTAAGGTGCGCATGATCGAACTGCTCACGCTGACCCCGCGTACTTCTTCGATATCACCACGGGTGACAGGCTGCCGATAGGCAATCAACGACAGCGTTTCAAGCAGCGCACGCGAATATCGCTGGGGGCGTTCGTCCCAGAGGCGTGACACCCAATGCGCAAGGCGTGGCTGAATACGCAGCTGAAACCCTGATGCGGTTTCCACTAACTCTAACGCGCCCTCTTTATGGCGCAGAGCAAGGCGCGCTAATGCGTCACGCAACTCTCGTCTCGGCGGGCACTCATCGTCGATAAATAACGTTTCGAGCCGCTCGACATCCAACGGTTCGCCTGCGGCGAGCAGCGCGGCTTCTATAATGTTGTCTAAGGTGGTGTCCTTCATGGTGCCTCCTCATCAGGCTCAAAGGCAGGCTCTTCAAAGGCGCCGTCTGCTTCCTCAACAGCAAGCGTTTCAAAAGCGGCTTCTTCATCCACTATCGCGCCGCTGCGCGCCCGTACATGGATAGGAGAAAGTGGTGCGTTCTGGACAATTTCGATCATTGCCTCTTTCGCTAGCTCCAAAATAGCCATAAAGGTGACGACCACGCCTGCCCGCCCCTCTTCCATGGTAAACAGGGCTTCAAAAGGTGTGTAGCGTTGGTGTGCGCTGTCTTCGCTGAGCTGCTCCATGATCTTGAGCATACGCTCACGGGTAGACAGTACCTCACGGCTAATCTGATGGGACTGCGTTAATTCGGCACGTTTAAGGATATCGGAAAGAGCACTCAGCAGTTCGTCCAGTTCTACATCCGGGTGAATCACCCGCGACTCAAGCGGGGGTAAACCAGCCTGTACGCTAAACCAATCACGCCCTACGCGAGGCAATGTATCCAGCGTTTCAGCAGCGGCTTTTAAACGCTCATACTCTTGCAGGCGACGAATCAGCTCTGCCCGGGGGTCCTCTTCACCTTCGCCCTCCGCTTTGGGCGGCCGAGGCAGTAGCGAGCGCGATTTAATTTCCGCCAACATCGCGGCCATCAGCAAGTACTCACCGGCAAGCTCGATCTCCATCGCCTGCATCAGCTCTACGTACTCAATGTACTGGTGGGTAATCGCGGCCACGTTGATCGTCAAGATGTCTAAATTTTGCCGACGAATAAGGTAAAGCAAGAGATCCAGCGGTCCTTCAAAGGTTTCCAAAAAAACGCGCAGCGCCTCGGGAGGAATATACAAATCCTCCGGCAGTTGAGTAATGGGCTCATCGAACAGCCGCCCAAGCACCTCGACGATTGGCTCTTGTGCCAACGTAGCCATGCGTTCAGGATCAGCGGTGGCGTTGTGTGTGTCGCTCACTCAGTCGGTATCTCTTGGTCAGTGGGCATTAGGCTCTGTCTGAAAAGTGTCTGCGCTCGACAATACGGCGTTAAAAATTGGCTCGTGCGCGAGTCCGATCAAAATACTCATTTACACATGTAAACTCCGTTTTTTCGCCAATTTTTGCCTTGTCTTGTCTTCGCTCGTCGACTTTTCAGACAGCCCCTAGAAGGCAGTGTAACAAAGTCGGCACCTGACGTTGCGCCTGGCGCACGGTGCGTTAGCCTGCTTCGGCAGCTTTACGATAGCGTCCTTCGTAGTCGAAGAGCTTGTCGCGAATCTGGAAATGTCGGCCCACCTTGCGCCCGACCACAAAATCCGGATAGCGCAAGCGGCGCTGCTCGCTAATAACGTCCTCTGGCTTGAGGGGTTGCCAGGGCGTACCCGGAGCGCGCAAATGCCGACGCAAAAAGGCGGCATAAAAGGCGCGGCGCTGGGCGGGGGTTTCCAAAGCAAACCACTCAGAGAGTGTTGTGCCATCCTCATCGTAATAGGTCACTTTCAGACGCGGCAGACCACGGCCATTAAGGGTTGCGTCCAATTGCATGCCACTTACCCGTAATACTCGGGCATCTTTTAATTTGAGTGCATCTTTAAGCTTGTCATCAGCATCCACCAGCAGCTGTTCGCAGCCGTGGCAGCGACGCGCCGCAATATCATTCTCAGCGCCACAGTTATCGCACACCTTGAAGCGAAAGCGAAAATCACACTGGTGGCGCTTGCCTTTATCATCTTCAAGCAGCCCTTGGCAGCGGCGCCCAAAATGCTCAATGACCAGTTCGCCGTCGCGCTTGCCCCAAAACAGATTAGCGTGGCCGCAGGCCGGGCATTCAACCTGCACCGGCTCATTGTCGCCCGGCGGTTTTGGCTCGCCCACTTCTGGTGCGTAAAGGTCCCAGGGGTTGCCCGCGTAATCCAAAATAAGGCAATCCTGCTTACCTGGCGAGAGTCGAAGCCCCCGGCCCGCAATCTGCTGATAAAGGCTGACCGACTCCGTAGGCCGAAGCATCGCTATCAAATCTACATGCGGCGCATCAAAGCCGGTCGTCAGTACCGAGACATTCACCAGGTATTTAAGCTCACGCGCCTTAAAGGCATCAATCAGCTTAGTACGCTCCACCGACGGGGTCGCTCCGGTAATCAGCGCTGCCTGGTCGGCAGGCAAATACCCCATGATCTCTTCAGCGTGGGCGACAGTTGCTGCAAATATCATCACCCCATGCCGCTCAGTGGCACGCTCAACAATCTGACTGATAATCATGGGGGTGGCGCGATTGCCTGCCACGACGAGATTTAGCTCCGCTTCACGGTAATGGCCGTTTTCTGCCGACGCCAGCATGGAAAAATCATACCCTTCAATCGCCATATCCAGGCGTTTGGGTTCGGCAAGATAGCCTTGCTTGACCATCAAGCGCAGCGGCTGTTCGAACACGCAGTCACGAAAAAAGCTTGCGTCACTGCCGCGCACCATGCCGTGGTAATGACGATGGTAGATAAACCCTTGGCCTAGCCGGTAAGGCGTCGCGGTCAGCCCTAACACTTTCAACTTCGCGTTTTGTGCCCGCAGGTGATCAATCACTTGGCGGTAGCTTGCGTCTTTATCAAGCGACACCCGGTGGCACTCATCAATGACCAGCAGAGTGAAGCCTTCGTCATTGAACGCCTCCAGATTACGCACTACCGACTGCACCGAGCCAAACACGACCTGGCGCGACGCTTCCTTGCGCTTTAAACCCGCGCTGAAAATATCGGCTTTAAGCCCATAGGCCTGGTACTTGGCGTGATTCTGCTCCACCAGCTCGCGTACATGCGCCAATACCAATACGCGACCTCTCGCCAAGCGGGCCAGTTCGGCAATCACCAACGACTTCCCGCTTCCCGTAGGTAATACCACCACCGCGGGTTCGCTGGACGCACGAAAATGCGTAATAACACGTTTCACCGCGTCCGTTTGGTAAGGGCGTAAAGCAGGTGGCGGCATATAACTCCAACAGCCAGAAAATTACTTTGCTGGCTCAAGCGGGCAAGAGCAGCCAAGAACAGCGTTAGCCATAACGGTGGCCCAAGGGCCGCCGTTATGTGTTACGCATGGCTTAACGGCGTGAGATATTAACCGACCCAAACACGCGCGTTGCGGAACATGCGCAGCCAGGCACCATCTTCTGTCCACTCTGCCGGACGCCAGGAGTTGGTTACCGCGCGGGTAACGCGCTCCGGATGAGGCATCATGATCGTGACGCGGCCATCGGTGGTGGTTAACCCGGTGATACCTGACGGCGAACCGTTAGGGTTAGCTGGATAGCGCGTGGTCACCTGCCCATAGTTATCAATGTAACGAAGCGCAATCTGATTGCTGGATTGCATGCTACGCAGGTGCGCAGTATCGCGGAACTCAGCACGCCCTTCCCCATGGGCCACCGCAATAGGCAACAGAGAACCTTCCATGCCGGCCAGTAGAACCGAGGGCGTTTTTTCAACGCGCAGCATGGCTACCCGCGCCTCAAACTGCTCGGACTCGTTACGCACAAAGCCTGGCCAGTTTTCAGCCCCTGGAATCAATGACTTCAACTGCGAAAGCATCTGGCATCCGTTACACACGCCCAGCGAGAAGCTGTCTTCGCGGGTAAAGAAGGCGGCAAACTGATCGCGTGCCCGCTCGTTAAACAGCACGGATTTCGCCCAACCACCACCAGCGCCTAACACATCGCCGTAAGAGAAACCGCCACAGGCAACGAGCCCTTTGAACTCATCAAGAGCAACACGGCCTTCCAGAATGTCACTCATGTGAACATCAATGGCTTCAAAGCCGGCTTTATCAAATGCCCAGCCCATCTCGACCTGGCCATTAACGCCCTGCTCACGCAGTACCGCAACAGCGGGCTTGGCCATATTGATAAACGGCGCGCTGACATCCTCGTTAATATCAAACGTGGGCGTCGCTGAAAGGCCTGGGTCACGCGTATCGAGCAGGTTGTCGAACTCGTTTTTAGCGCACTCGGGATTATCGCGAAGTGCCTGCAAGCGATAGCTGGTTTCAGACCAGGTACGCTGTGTCAGTTGGCGAGTGGTTTCCAGCAGCGGCTCTTCAAACAGAGTTACTCGCACCTGGTCGTCGTAACGCGGCCGGGCGATAACGCCACAGGTTTCAATACCCGCTACTGCAAATTGCGCTAACACCTCTTCGGTGTGTTCGCGGTTGACCTGAATCACCGCACCCAACTCTTCCGAGAACAGCGCATTAAGCGCCTCAACGGGCTCGTCGATCATCCAGTCGAGTTTGATCTCAAGGCCGGCGTGCGCCGCAAAGGCCATTTCCAACAGCGTGACCAACAAGCCGCCATCACTACGGTCATGGTACGCCAGCAGCTTACCGTCACGATTAAGCCCTTGGATCACCTCAAAGAAGGCTTTGATATCTTCTGGGTCGTCGACATCCGGGCAGGTATCGCCTACCTGACCATATACCTGCGCCAGCGCAGAGCCGCCCAAGCGGTTTTGACCGTTCCCCAGGTCGATCAGAATAAGATCCGACTCATCTTGATCCAGGTTGATCTGTGGCGTCAGGGTTGCCATCGCGTCAGTCACAGGCGCGAAGCCGGTAATCACCACCGACAGCGGTGATGTAACGCTTTTCTCTTCGCTATCCCCTTGGTCACTCACATCCTGCCAGGAGGTACGCATCGACATGGAGTCTTTGCCGACCGGCACCGCAATACCTAACGCCGGGCAAAGCTCCATCCCCACCGCGTGAACCGCATCATAAAGCGCCTGATTTTCGCCAGGGTGATCAGCGGCGCTCATCCAGTTAGCAGAAAGCTTGATATCGCTTAGCTTGGCAATGGGCGCTGCCGCGAGATTCGTAATCGCCTCGGCGACCGCCAGGCGTGCGCTGGCGGCGGGGTTAATCAAGGCAACCGGCGGACGTTCCCCCATCGCCATCGCTTCACCGGCATGGGTGTCATAACTGGCCGTTGTGACCGCTACATCTGCAACCGGCACCTGCCAAGGGCCGACCATTTGGTCACGCGCCACTTGGCCTGTAATTGAGCGATCGCCAATGGTAATCAAGAAGCTCTTGGAGGCCACGGCGGGCAGGCGTAGGACGCGATCAAGCGCCTCACGCAGGTCGAGATTATCCAGCATTACACCGGAAAGCTCTGGCGCATGGCGCTCAAAGCTGCGCTGCATTTTCGGCGCTTTACCGAACAGCACGCTCATGGGCAGGTCAATCGGCTTGCTGTTGAAGTGGCCATCGCGCACTTCAAGATGGTGGTCAGCCTGCGCTTCACCCACCACCGCATAGGGGCAACGCTCGCGCTTACACAGCGCATCAAACGTTGCTAGGTCCTCAGCCGCAACGGCCAGCACGTAGCGTTCCTGCGCTTCGTTACACCAGATTTCAAGCGGGCTCATACCCGGCTCAGCATTAGGCACCGCACGTAAATCGAACAGCCCACCCCGGTTGCCGTCTTTAACAAGCTCCGGCAGCGCGTTGGAAAGACCACCCGCCCCCACATCGTGGATAAAGCAGATCGGGTTTTTGTCCCCCATCGCCCAGCAGCGGTCAATCACTTCCTGAGCACGTCGCTCGATTTCCGGGTTTTCACGCTGTACAGAAGCAAAGTCCAGGTCGGCACTTGAGGTGCCAGAAGACATGCTGGAGGCCGCGCCGCCGCCCAGACCGATCAACATCGCTGGGCCACCCATCACAATCAGCTTACCGCCGACAGGAATATCGCCCTTTTGAACGTGCTGGGCGCGAATATTGCCGTAACCACCCGCCAGCATGATCGGCTTGTGGAAACCTCGACGCTCAATACCGCCCTCGTTGAGGGTGTCCTGCTCATAGGTACGGAAGTAACCGGTAAGGTTTGGGCGGCCAAACTCGTTATTAAACGCCGCGCCGCCAATCGGGCCTTCCAGCATGATGGCAAGGGCGGACTGCATACGCTCGGGCTTGCCATAATCAAACGCTTCCCAAGGCTGTACAAACTCGGGGATACGCAGGTTGGAAACGGTAAAACCGGAAAGGCCCGCTTTGGGCTTACCGCCGATACCGGTGGCACCTTCATCGCGAATCTCACCACCCGAGCCTGTCGCCGCACCGGGGAACGGTGCTATCGCGGTGGGATGGTTATGGGTTTCCACCTTCATCAGAATGTGAATCGGCTCCTGATGCGTCCCGTACAGCGCACGCTCTCCCTCAGCACCGGTCAGCGGCGTGGGATAAAAACGACCCGCCTGGCTGCCTTTGATAACGGCGGCGTTATCGCTATAGGCTGACAAGACGTTTTCAGGAGAGGTTGCAAAGGTGTTCTTGATCATCTTGAACAGCGAATGGGTTTGCGGCTCGCCGTCAATGATCCAGTCCGCGTTGAAGATTTTATGTCGGCAGTGCTCAGAGTTCGCCTGGGCGAACATCATCAGCTCAATGTCGGTGGGGTTGCGCTGAAGCTCGTTAAAGGCATCAACCAGGTAGTCGACTTCGTCATCGGCAAGCGCCAAACCCAACTCACGGTTAGCGGTTACCAGCGCATCGCGTCCGCTGTTTAAAATATCCACGCTACCCAGCGGTGCCGGGTCGTGGTGAGCAAATAGCGCCGCCGCTTCAGCCGCGTCATTAAGCACGGTTTCGGTCATTCGGTCGTGCAGCAGCGCCATCAGCGCAGTCAGGCTCTCTTCGCTGGGCGCACGGCTAAACCCTACCCGATAATCAACGCCACGCTCTATGCGGCGAATGCCCGACAGCCCACAGTTATGCGCAATATCCGTCGCTTTTGATGACCAGGGCGACTGGGTACCTAACCGCGGTACGACCAGAAAACGTTGAGCGTCGGCAGGTATCTCGGCATGGGTAGGGATGCCGTAATCCAACAGTTGCGCCAAACGCTCGAGAGAGGCATCACTGAGTTCTTCACGGTGGTCAATCAAATGAACATAGTGGGCAGACAGCGCCTCCACCTCGGGAACACGTTCACGCAGCACCGTTAGCAACCGTGTATGACGGAAGGTAGAAAGGGCGGGCGCGCCTCGCAATTCGAGCATATCCTGAAGCCTCTAGAGCAGGGAGAATTCGTGCAGGGAAATAGCAGGCCGCTAGGCGACCCCTTAAATGACACTTATTGAGCCCTATGATACTGGAAAGCGGCGGCCACACGAAATCAACAAGGTGACAGCATGGCGATGGCTGGGTATTGTGGCTGCTTGTTTCATGCCGACAAGACCTTATGCCGACATTGATTTATGCCCATTCTTTAGCGCACGCTCGCCTTTATTTAACCTTATTTATCATCATCTTATTGGTACTTGCGCCCACGCTTCCCAAGGTGCCACATGGTGAGCATTTAACGCATATCCAGGCAAAAGATTTTATCACGGCTCAAACGCGCAACACGCCCACGACCTACTACGAAGGCCGCCAGGGACCCACTGGGTTTGAGTATGAGCTGATGCATCAGTTTGCCGAGTATTTGGGAGTAAGCCTCAACCTCAACGCCAAGCATCATCCTGAAAGCGTATTGTCGGCCGTGCGTGAACAGGGCGATTTTGGCGCTGCCGCCCTACCCCTACTCCCTGACGCATCCGATGTGCACTACACCCGCCCCATCATTCAAATGCAACCACTGCTGGTGTACCGGCGCGGTTTACACGGCATAAAGGCACCCAGCGATCTGGTAGGCCTTGAGATTGGCACGCTAAGCCAGGCAGGTACCAGCGAAGCGCTGCGTGAGTTGCAGCGCGACTACGCTGACTTAAGCTGGAAAGAGTCTCACGAGCTGGATGTCGATGAACTGCTTGTCCAGGTCGAGAGCGGCGTGCTGGACGCAGCGGTTATTTTTGATCATCAGTTCCGGCTTAACCGACTCTTTTTCCCCAATGTAGAGCGCGGCTTTTTAATGGGCGACCCGCTTTCCATGGTATGGGCGCTTCCTCGCGGCCGCGGTTTAGGGCTGCTCGAAGCCGCCAATGACTTCCTGCAAACCCTTCAGGAAAATGGCACGCTCGACCACCTGGTTAACCGCTACTTTGGCCATGACGATTATTTAGAGTACGTGGGTACGCGCACCTTTTTAACGCACCTGGATGCACGTTTACCCCAGTTTGCCGACCTGTTTAAACAGGCGGCACGTGACACAGGTTTTGACTGGAAACTGCTGGCGGCAGTGGGTTATCAGGAATCCCACTGGGACGCGGAAGCGGTGTCACCCACCGGCGTGCGAGGCGTTATGATGCTCACCCACCCTACCGCCAGCGAAATGGGTGTGGATAACCGCCGAGACGCGGCGCAAAGCATTGATGGTGGCGCCCGCTACCTGCGCAGCCTAAAAGACCGCCTGCCTGAAAGCATTACCGGAGATGATCGTCTTTATATGGCCATGGCGGCCTACAATGTTGGCCTTGGTCACCTTTACGATGCACGTAAAATTACCGAAGAGCTCGGTGGGGACCCCAACCGTTGGCAAGATGTTCGCGAGGCGCTTCCCCTGTTACAGCAACAGGAGTGGCATAGCCAAACGCGCCACGGCTATGCGCGTGGTGGTGAGCCGGTCATTTATGTGCGCAATATCCGGCGCTACTATGAGATGCTTGAGTACGTTGAGCACAGCCGTCAGCAATTTTTCCAGTTAGGTCAAACCGCAACCGGCGGTTCTCTCCTACTGCCATTTGAGTTAATTCCGCCGTTGAATCAATAGCCTCACTACAGAGCCTTCCAGCTCGAGCCCACGTTGCCCTTCGTGGTTAAAGAAAATTTCTGGTGTTTGGATTACGCTTTTCAAATAGCAGGTAAAAACGTACTGGCGATTACAAGCGTTTATCCTGCGCCTGCGACCAGGGCATTGGTACTTTATGCCAACCTGGTTGGATAAGCAGTTGGCCATGTCTGGTTAAACCAATAGAAACGGGGTAGATAGATAAGAGTTGGTTACATCAAAAACCATTAATGACTTCGCCGGAAGGCATGCACAGCCATCAGCTAACCGACCACGTACTGTTTCCTACTTGGCAGGCGGCTTCCGCCAGATTCAGGTTCAAGGGAGTGACGATGAAAGACACCGAACTGACTCAGCGTAAGAACGACCATCTGGATATCGTGCTACACCCACGCCAGGCCGTCGGCACCCTTCGTCCAGGTTTTGAACACTGGCGCTTTGAGCATTGTGCGCTGCCGGAATTAAACCTGGATGATATTGATCTGGGGACTTACCTGTTCGGGCAACCTCTAAAAGCGCCCATCCTCATCAGTTCGATGACCGGCGGAGCGAGTCGAGCCAAGGATATCAACCGGCACTTGGCAGAGGCCGCTCAAACGCTGGGCCTTGCCATGGGCGTGGGTTCACAACGCGTGGCCATTGAAGGCGAAGCCAACTGGGGCCTCACGAGCGAACTGCGCCGAATTGCTCCCGACATCCCATTGCTGGCCAACCTGGGAGCCGCCCAAATTAAAGGCGAACGCGGGCTTGATTATGCCCGACGCGCGGTCGATATGATCGAAGCTAACGCACTCATTATTCATCTCAACCCGCTACAGGAAGCGCTACAAACAGGTGGAGATCGCGATTGGCGAGGCATACTCACCGCCATTGAGCGCACCGTTGCCAAACTGGAAGTGCCTGTGGTGGTCAAGGAAGTTGGGGCTGGGCTTTCTGTTTCTGTGGGTCGCCAACTTTCCGAAGCAGGCGTGGCGATGCTGGACGTTGCGGGTGCGGGTGGCACCAGTTGGGCGGCAGTTGAAGGCGAGCGCGCCAGCACACCTCAAGCGCGTGCCATCGCCATGGCCTTCGCCGATTGGGGAATCCCCACCTCACAAGCACTGCACGATTTGCGCCAGGCACTGCCCGGTATGCCGCTGATCGCTTCAGGCGGGGTGGCCAGCGGTATTGATGCGGCTAAAGCGCTCTGTTTAGGCGCTCATCTGGTAGGTCAGGCAGCGGCGGTGCTGAGCAGTGCCACCACCTCCAGCGATGCCGTTATCGAGCACTTTCAAACGCTCATTGAGCAGCTGCGCGTTGCCTGTTTTTGTACCGGCAGCGCTGACCTGGTCGCGTTAAAGCACGCGACGCTTACGCAGGCTGAGGCGGGGGCATGAGCCACTACGCAGTCATATCACCACTATGATACAACCACGCTAACGCACTCCAAGCCTTTGCTCTGCAACTCATTGTGCGTGGCCACCAGGTGACGTTTATCCCGCGGCTTCTTGACACGCCAGAGAGCTATAAAACACGCTAGCGCCTTGCCGCAAAAAACGCTTTTAATAACTTGCTGGCCGATGGCGCCAGCACGCCCGCCGTCACCTCCACATGGTGATTAAACCACGGTTGGGCCAGCAGGTTAGCCTTGGACTCCACCATACCGGTACGAGGCTCAGCAGCGCCATAAACCAAACGCTTTAGGCGTGCATGCACAATGGCCCCCGCGCACATCATGCACGGCTCCAACGTGACATACAGCGTACACCCTTCCAGCCGGTAGTTGGCTCTCTGCTGCCCGGCTTCACGCAGGGCACGAATTTCCGCATGGCCGCTAGGGTCACAGCTAAGCACTGGCGCATTGTGGGCAGCGGCAAGAATCTCTCCTTCGCTATTCACCACCACGGCCCCTACCGGCACTTCACCCGCCTCAGCCGCCAAATGCGCCTGTTCAAGGGCGCGGTGCATGTAAAATTCATCGCTGCGTATCAAGGCAAACTCCGCTAAGGTAGCAAAATGATGGTAGCAACGGCGGCCTCGCCGTATGTGATATCCGCCACTATGGGCAACAATAGATAGCACCAAGGATACCTGGAATGACCGACGCGCTGAATACGTTAGTAAACCTGCTTGAGCTTGAAGTCCTCGAAGAGACGCTCTTTCGAGGGCAAAGCCAAGACCTGGGCTTTCCTCAGCTTTATGGTGGACAGGTGCTTGGTCAAGCGCTCGCGGCGGCCTCACGTACGGTACCCGCTGAGCGTCACCCACACTCTCAACACGGTTACTTTCTTCGCCCTGGCGACCCGCATCGCCCAGTGGTCTATCAGGTGGATAACGTACGCGATGGCGGGAGCTTTACCACGCGCCGCGTTACGGCGATTCAAAAAGGCCGACCGATCTTCTTCTGTAGCGCGTCGTTTCACAGCCCTGAAGAAGGTTTTCATCACCAGCGCGCCATGCCCCATGTCGAGTCGCCGGAAGCCTTGATTGAGAGCGGCGCCGCCAAGCACTCACGTTTTCCGGGCCACCCTATCGAGTTTTTGCATATTAAAGGCAATCCAGATAGCGGCGACCCGGCTGGGCAATGTTTATGGTTTCGCTTTGCAGGCACGCTGCCTGATGCCCCCACCCTGCACCGGCACTTGCTCTCCTACGCCTCTGATTTCAATCTACTGACCACCAGCCTACTGCCCCACGGCATTCAGTTCACTGACCCAAAACTGCGTATCGCAAGCCTTGACCACGCGCTATGGCTCCATGAGGACGCACGGCTGGATGAGTGGCTTTTATACGTGATTGATTCCCCTTGGGCAGGCAACTCGCGAGGCCTGGCACGCGGTCATATCTATCGCCGTGATGGCCGCTTGATTGCCTCTACCGCCC
Organism: Halomonas sp. AOP7-E1-9; assembly: GCF_052376035.1. Taxonomy (NCBI): domain Bacteria; kingdom Pseudomonadati; phylum Pseudomonadota; class Gammaproteobacteria; order Oceanospirillales; family Halomonadaceae; genus Halomonas; species Halomonas sp. AOP7-E1-9. Next base: position 64,688 of record NZ_JBQSVC010000002.1, on the reverse strand, counting down.
AGGAAGGGCTAACACGCGTGCATGACGAGCCGATTCGCTAAGCTTCGTACAAAAGCCTTTAGAAACCGCTCCTTAAAAGCACAACGCCCGCAGCAAGTGCGGGCGTTGAAAGGAGCCATCAAACCGGCGTGTTAAACACCCGAAACATCACTGGCCATAAGCCTCATTGATCGTTTTGAGGGGGTAGTGAGCCGGGTACGGTTTGCGCGCCACGCCTGAATCTACTGCCGCCTGAGCCACTGCGGAAGAAACGCGCTCCAGCAAGCGAATATCGACCGGCGTGGGGATAATGTACTCACGACCAAAGCTCATTTCCGTACGCTCATAGGCATTCAACACTTCCTCGGGAACCGGCTCGCGGGCCAGATCCTTAAGTGCATGCACAGCGGCAAGCTTCATGGCTTCGTTAATCCGTGTAGCGCGCACATCCAACGCCCCACGGAAAATAAACGGGAAGCCCAACACGTTGTTTACCTGGTTAGGGAAGTCTGAACGGCCGGTCGCCATAATCACATCCGGGCGCGCTTCACGGGCAACGTCAGGATGAATTTCCGGGTCCGGGTTGGTGCAGGCGAAAATCACCGGGTCAGCGGCCATCTTTTTAACCTGCTCAGCCGACAGCAAGCCCGGGCCGGAAAGACCGATAAACACATCGGCGCCGTCGATAGCATCATCCAGAGTGCGCATTTCGGTATCCAGCGCAAACTCTGCCTTGTACTCATTGATACCATCACGGCCGGTATGGATAACGCCACGGCGATCCAGCATCACCAGGTTCTCTTTTTTGGCGCCACACGAAACCAGTAGGCGCATGCAGGCAATCGCTGCCGCACCGGCCCCCATGCAAACGATCTTCACGCTATCTATCGTTTTACCAGCGATTTCCAACGCGTTCAGCATACCCGCGGCCGTTACAATAGCCGTGCCGTGCTGGTCATCGTGAAAGACGGGGATATTGCAGCGCTCAACCAGCGCTTTTTCAATCTCAAAGCACTCGGGCGCTTTGATATCTTCAAGATTAATGCCGCCCCAAGTATCGGCAATGCGGGCAACGGTGTCGATAAACGCCTGCGGGCTTTCTGCGTCTACCTCAATATCTACCGAGTTGATCCCGGCAAAGCACTTGAACAGCACGCCCTTGCCTTCCATCACCGGCTTACTGGCCAGCGGGCCAAGATTCCCCAAGCCTAAAATGGCGCTGCCATCGGTAATAACGGCGACCAAATTACCCTTGCCCGTATAACGGTAAGCATTTTCAGGATCGCGGGCAATTTCGCGAACCGGCTCAGCAACGCCAGGGCTATATGCCAGTGCCAAGTCCCGGGCTGTTGCGGTGGGCTTGGTTAACTCCACCGATAGCTTGCCGGGAATCGGTTTCGCATGATAGTCCAGTGCTGCCTGCTTATTTGCATCCGTCATAATGAGGGTCCAATTAGCCTAAAGTAGATATAAGTGCTTCCAGAATATAGAAAAACTCAAGACGCCTCAAGCGCGTCGTCAACTCAAAAAGAAAACGCTTTTTTTAGCGATTTTTCCTTCACGTTAATTACTTTTCCCAACCATTTGCTGAATCTTATGCAGAAGCATTTTAGCTATAACGCATTGCTTATTGCTGTATCGCAGCATTTATGAAAAACCCTTCCATCTCGCCATTTGTTCATCCAAACAGGCATTTATAGAAATTCGCCCATAAAAAAACCCACGCCGTAGCGTGGGTTTTTCTTACAAGTACCTGGTATTTTACCCGCACTTGCAGTGTGGCTGATCCGTTAGGATTAGCCGCGCTTAACAGCAGCGCCGAAACGCTTGTTGAAGCGCTCTACACGGCCACCGGTGGTCGCTTGCTTCTGCTTACCTGTGTAGAACGGGTGGCAGTTGGAGCATACGTCTAGCGAGAAATCCTGGCCAGAAGTAGAGCCCACCTGGAAGCTAGCACCGCAAGAGCAATTAGCGGTGACCGTGTTGTAATTCGGGTGAATACCTTGTCTCATCGTGATGATCTCTCAAGCGGTATGCCGCCACCTGATCCGTTGCCAGGCACCGCATACGGGTTTGGAAAAACTACTAACCGGTTAACCGTCTGATCGTTTAGATTCAGAGCGGCCGCATATTTTAGCAAAACTTATCGCCGGAGGCCAATTGCCTGACACTGTTTCTTTGCAGGTGCTAAAAGTCGCCTTGCCGTCCCCACTCCGACGCCTGTTTGATTACCTGCCCGCCAGCCGCACTCCCCCTTGCGGCTGGCAGCCAGGGCTTCGTGTACGCGTACCTTTTGGGCGTCGCGAAGTGGTAGGCGTGGTAGCTGAACTGGCTGCCACCAGTGAACTACCACGCAGCCAGTTACGTGCTGTCAGCGAAGCGCTGGACGATGCGCCACTTCCCAATGACTGGCTGTGGCTATGCCGGTTTGCCGCACGCTACTACCAACACAGCCTGGGCGATACGCTCCACCATGCACTGCCTGCACGGCTGCGCCAAGGCCACCCGATGGCTGGGCGCACGCAAACGCTGTGGTTTGCCGTAACGCATACTCAGCCGGATTTAAGCCGAGCGCCCAAACAAGCCGAGCTGTATGCGCTTTTATGCCAACATCCGCACGGCCTGCCTTCGCGGGCCGTCAGCGCCCACGGCTTTAGCCGCGACCAGCTGCTAGCACTGGGCAAGAAGGGGCTGGTCACCCACCAGGAAATCACCCTGACCGCCCCCGAGACGCCGAGTGGCAGTTTGCTTGCCACACCGGCACTGCCGCTCAATCGTGAGCAGGCCACCGCCCTTGCGGCGCTACACGAAAAGCTTGAAAGCTACCACCCTTGCCTGCTTGAAGGCGTTACCGGCAGCGGCAAGACAGAAGTGTATCTTCAGCTGATTGAAGCGATTGCCGCCAAAGGCAAGCAGTCGCTGGTACTGGTGCCGGAAATCGGCCTGACGCCGCAAACCCTGGCGCGCTTTAGAAGCCGCTTTCGGGTGCCCGTAGTGGCACTCCACTCCGGCTTAACCGACCCCGAACGGCTGGACGTTTGGGAAGCCGCGGCAAACGGGCGGGCGCTGATTATCATCGGAACGCGCTCGGCGATCTTTACCCCGCTTGCCAACCCAGGCGCGATCATTGTCGATGAAGAGCACGACGGCTCTTACAAGCAGCACGACGGGCTGCGTTACCACGCCCGCGACTTGGCCGTTGCACGCGCTCATTATCACGGCATTCCACTACTGCTGGGCAGCGCCACGCCTTCGCTTGAGAGCCTACAGCAGGCGCTTTCCGGTAGTTATCGCCACCTGCGCCTTACTCAGCGGCCCAGCCGTCATCAGCCCGCCAAGCTGGAGCTTCTTGATTTACGCCACCAGCGCCGTCAAGGGGGCCTGCTACCGGGTGCTATTAAAGCGATCAAAAGCACCCTGAGTGCGGGCAAGCAGGTGCTGATTTTCATCAACCGGCGCGGCTTTGCGCCGACGCTTGCCTGCCACGCCTGCGGCTGGATGGCGGAATGCGGCCAGTGCGATTCACGCATGACGCTGCACCGCCAGCCGCCGTTACTTGCCTGCCACCACTGCGATAGTCGTCGTGCCCTGCCGGATGCCTGCCCCGAGTGCGGCAGCGGTGACTTACGCGCGCTGGGAAGCGGCACCGAGCGTACCGAAGAGACGCTCCAGGGCCTTTTCCCCAAGGTCACCGTGCACCGTATTGATCGCGACAGCACCCGCAAGAAAGACAGCTTTGAGCAGATTCTAAAAGAGATTCAGCGTGGCGAACCTTGCCTGCTGGTGGGTACGCAGATGCTTGCCAAGGGGCACCATCTTCCCCACGTCACGTTGGTGGTTGTGGTGAATGCTGACGGCGGTCTTTACGCCGCCGACTTCCGTGCCCTGGAGCATAGCGCGCAGCTGCTGGAACAAGTTGCCGGGCGCGCAGGACGTGCAGCCGACCAGGGGCGGGTACTGGTGCAAACACTGCATCCGGATGACCCTCACTTAGGGCTGCTGGCCGAACAGGGCTACGGAGCATTGGCGAGAAACTTGCTGGAAGAGCGCCGCCAGGCACACCTGCCGCCATTCACGTTTATGGCGCTACTAAGGATCGAAAGCCCCCAGGAACCGGCTGCCCTTGCCTTAGCGCAACAGGCGGGCCAGGCGCTGCGCGAGTGGCTGAAAACGTCAGGCCTTACCACTTACTGCTTGGGCCCCGTGCCTGCGCCCATGGAGCGACGTCAAAATCGCTACCACATGCACTTAATGCTGACCGCCAATAAACGCAGTCAATTGCACGTGGCGGCCAGTTGGCTGGTGCAATGGCTTGAGGCCAACCGCGAGGCGCGCAAGGTGCGCTGGTCGATTGATATCGACCCTCAAACGCTTGCCTAGTCTGCGTCGCGCCCGTTGAAATAGCCAGGATTGCCAAGGGCACTTATGCAAGGATCGCATCAACACCTTTGAAACTGCGCGCCAAATGCTGATAATGGCCGCTTTGCTGATGCACTTCGTAAGTGCGCACTTGCACACGCCGCCACCGACGTTACCCGGATACCTAAATGAAAGACACGATTGTTTCCCTGCTCAACGGCGCCATTGATGCGCTTAAGCACCAAGGCGTGCTGCCTGATGACCTTCAGCCCAACATCAAAGTTGACCCCACCAAAGACAAGGCGCACGGCGATTACGCCACGAACCTGGCACTCATGCTGGCCAAGCCTGCCGGTAAAAACCCTCGTGAGCTGGCCGAGTCGTTGATTGCCGCACTGCCAGAAAGCGATGCACTTCAAAAAACCGAAATTGCTGGGCCCGGGTTTATCAACTTTTTTGCCGCCCCTGATGCCGCCGCCCAAATTGTGGCGCAAGTGCTGGATAGCGGCGACGCCTTTGGCCGCAGCATGATGGGCAAGGCGGAAAAAGTGCAGGTCGAATTTGTATCGGCCAACCCAACAGGCCCGTTACATGTAGGCCACGGCCGAGGTGCCGCGATTGGCGACTGCTTGTGCCGCCTGCTGGAAGCAACCGGTTACGATGTCACGCGTGAGTTTTACTACAACGATGCAGGCGCACAGATTGCCAACCTGGCCCGCTCGGTACAGGCGCGCGCCAAAAACCTGGGCCCTGATGATGAAAGCTGGCCGGAAGACGGCTATCGCGGCGAATACATTACCGATGTCGCCAACGACTACGTGGCGGGTAAAACGGTTACCGCTGATGATCGCGAAGTAACCGCCAAGGCAGACGCCGAAGACCTGGACGCCATTCAAGAGTTTGCCGTTGCCTGGCTGCGCCGCGAACAGGATCTGGACCTAAAAGCTTTCGGCGTTGAATTTGACGTGTACTTCCTGGAGTCATCGCTTTATCAGGACGGCAAGGTCAACGAAGCGGTTGAAAAACTCGTCGCCAACGGCCACACCTACGAAGAAGATGGCGCCATGTGGCTGCGTACCACTGACTTTGGCGATGACAAAGACCGCGTCATGCGCAAGCGTGAAGGCGGCTATACCTACTTCCTGCCCGACGTTGCTTACCACCTGGATAAATGGCAGCGCGGCTTTACCACCGTCATTAACGAGCAGGGGGCCGACCACCATTCGACCGTTACCCGTGTGCGAGCGGGCCTTCAAGCGCTGGAAGTGGGCATCCCCAAAGGCTGGCCCGACTACGTACTGCATCAGATGGTGATGGTCACGCGCTCAGGCGTTGAAGTAAAACTCTCCAAGCGGGCAGGCAGCTACGTTACGGTGCGCGACCTGATTGATGAAGTGGGCCGTGATGCCACGCGCTTCTTCCTCGCTGCACGCCGCGCCGACTCCCAGCTAACTTTCGACATTGACCTGGCGCGCTCGCAGTCCAACGACAACCCGGTGTACTACATTCAGTACGCCCACGCGCGCGTAAGCAGCATGCTGCGTAAAACTGAGGCAGCGGGTCAGCCTTTTGATCATGCCTTGGCGCTTGCCAATCTCGCGCTGCTGGACAGCGATCAGGAAAAAGCCGTGCTTAACCGCCTGGCGCGCTACCCAGAAGTGGTTCAAAACGCGGCGAAAAACCGCGAACCACAGCAAGTGGCTCAGTATCTACTGGACCTGGCGGGGGATTTCCATACCTGCTACAACGCGGTCAAAGTCATGGTCGAAGACGATACGCTGCGTAACGTGCGTCTCTCGCTGGGTCTGGCAACCCGTCAGGTACTGCGTAATGGCCTGGACTTGATGGGCGTTAGTGCCCCCGAGGAGATGTAAGCCATGGCCAGCCCGCGCAAAAAGCCTGCTCGCTCTCGCCAGGGCGCTACCTCGCAGCGTAAAGCCCCTCGCTCTTCCAAAGGCAGAGGATTTCGCCTGCCGGGGTGGCTATGGGGTCTTGCCGGTTTGGCCGCAGGCTTTTTCCTTGCTCAGCACCAGCACGGCACGGCGCCCTGGCAGGACACGCCAAGTGACCAACCGCAGGCAACGGTACTCTCCAAACCCGAAAGTGCCGAACGTGCCGCCGCCAGGGAAAACGAAACCGCAAGCGAACCCTCGATGCCCACGTTCGAGTTCTATACCTTGCTGCCTGAAACCGAGGTCATTGCCCCAGGCGTCACGCTTCCTTCAAGCGTTACCCGCCCAGAAGTTGCCGAGCAAGTTGATGTGCAAGCCGCCGAGAGCGCCTCAACCCAAACGTCATCAACTGACGACCCTATCGCTCAGGTGATTGCGGCCAACACGCGACCAGAAGAGCAGACAAGTACCGCGCAGCCGGCAGCCCCCGCCAGCACCAGCGCGCCTAATCGCTACGTATTGCAGGCCGCTTCGTTTCGTGAGCTAAGCGATGCCGAGCAACTACGCAGCCGGTTACGCAACTTAAGCCTACTGGCGCAAATCAGCGAAGTGCAAGCGGGCGGCGATACGTGGCACCGTGTCCAGGTAGGCCCTTACGAAGACACACGCGAGTTGAACCGCGCTCAGGATTTAATGACCACGCAAGGTATTGAACCCTTGTTGATACAGCTGCAAAACTGATTTTAAGAACCGGGTCTCAAACGAATAAAGCGGTAGGCGTTACCCAGCGGGCGGTTGATTTTTTATCAGCCGCCCGCACTTTATTGTTCATCGTCTTTTATAGGCGGTCGCTCTATCATCGTTTAAGCGGCCGTTCAGTTATCGGGAGCACGCCTCCCCCAAGGAGTTATCTCCATGACCACTATCGTATCCGTACGTCGCGGTAATCAGGTTGCCCTGGCAGGCGACGGCCAGGTATCACTTGGCAACACCGTGATGAAAGGCAACGCCAGCAAGGTGCGTCGCCTCTACCGTGGCAAAGTGCTCGCCGGTTTTGCAGGCGGCACCGCTGACGCATTTACGCTGTTTGAGCGCTTCGAAGCCCAACTTGAAAAGTATCAGGGTCACTTGACCAAGGCGGCCGTTGAGCTAGCCAAAGACTGGCGCACCGACCGTGCCCTGCGCCGGCTGGAAGCGCTGCTTGCCGTCGCTGACCACAGCGCCTCGCTGATCATTACCGGCAACGGCGATGTAGTGGAGCCTGAACGCGGCATTATCGCGATTGGCTCAGGCGGCAACTTTGCCCAGGCAAGCGCCCGAGCACTACTTGAGAACACCGAGCTTTCCGCGCGTGAAATCACCGAGAAATCGCTCCAAATTGCCGGTGACATCTGTGTATTCACCAACCATCACGTGACGCTCGAAGAGCTGAATATCAACGAACGTTGAGGCTGACTTAATGACTCAGATGACACCCCGCGAAATCGTCCACGCGCTTGATCAATACATCATCGGCCAGCAAGACGCCAAGCGCGCCGTTGCCATTGCGCTGCGCAATCGCTGGCGCCGCATGCAGCTTGACGACGACCTACGTCCTGAAGTAACCCCGAAAAATATTTTGATGATCGGACCGACCGGCGTGGGTAAAACCGAGATTGCGCGTCGCTTAGCGAAACTCGCCCGTGCACCGTTTATCAAAATAGAAGCCACTAAATTTACCGAGGTAGGCTACGTTGGCCGCGATGTGGAATCCATCATTCGCGATTTGATGGAATCGGCCATGAAAATGGTACGCGAGCATGCCAAAGAGGAAGTCGGCCATCGTGCCGACGATGCCGCTGAAGATCGCGTGCTTGATGCGCTTCTGCCGCCGCCCCGCGGCCAGGAAGACAAGCCTCGTGAAGACTCCAGCACGCGTCAAAGCTTTCGCAAAAAACTGCGCGAAGGCCAGCTGGATGATAAAGAGATCGATATAGAGGTATCTTCCCAGAGCACAGGTGTCGACATCATGACGCCGCCTGGCATGGAAGAGATGACCAATCAACTGCAGAGCCTGTTTTCCAACATGGGCCAGCAGAAACGCGAGCAGCGCCGCGTAACGGTCAAAGAAGCGCTGGTACTGCTGCGCGATGAAGAAGCCGGCAAGCTGGTGAATGAAGATGAAATCAAAGCGCGTGCCGTTGAGGCCGTAGAGCAGCACGGCATCGTGTTCCTGGATGAGATCGACAAAGTTGCCAAGGGCAGCGGACAGTCCAGCGGTGGTGAAGTGTCTCGTGAAGGCGTTCAGCGTGACCTGCTGCCGTTGATCGAAGGTTCTACGGTTTCCACCAAGTACGGCATGGTGAAAACTGACCATATCCTGTTCATCGCATCCGGCGCTTTCCACTTGGCGCGTCCGTCTGACCTGATCCCCGAGCTACAGGGCCGCCTGCCGATCCGCGTGGAGCTTGATGCGCTAACGCCGGGCGACTTCAAGCGCATTCTGACCGAGCCATCCGCATCATTGACCAAACAGTACCAGGCGCTGCTGGCAACCGAAGGGCTGGGTATTGAGTTCACCCCTGACGGGATTGAGCGTATCGCCGAGATCTCCTGGCAGGTTAACGAAGGCACCGAGAATATCGGCGCTCGCCGCTTGCACACCGTGATGGAGCGCTTGCTGGAAGAAGCCTCGTTCAAGGGCGGCGATATGGACAGCCCGCTGGTCATTGATGCCAATTATGTGAATGCCCAACTAGGTGAACTGGCTGTCGACGAAGACCTGTCGCGCTATATCCTGTAATGATCGCTTAAATCGCTTGCCCACTGATGCCTGTTTCAATGGGACGCAGAAGGTGGGCAAGCTATCTCGGCAATGAGCCAAGAGGTTTGTGCATGAACGCTCCCGCCCCCAACCGGGTTCACTATCATAAAAAGGCCCGCGAACTTGAGCTTGGCTATGCCAGCGGTGAGAGCTTCCGGTTGCCGATAGAGTTTTTGCGGGTTTACTCGCCCTCTGCGGAGGTACGTGGTCATGGCGGTGATACCGCTGTGCTTCAAGTCGGTAAAAAGGATGTTGGGCTACAAAACATCGTCCAGACAGGCAACTATGCGCTACAGCTTTACTTTGATGACGGGCATAGCAGCGGCATTTATAGCTGGGAATACCTGTTTGAACTCGCCACGCATCAAAAAGCCTATTGGGAGAACTACCTGCAGCGGCTAAAAGAAGCCGGTGCATCGCGCGAGCCGGCAGGTATCCAATTCAAGCAGCTGTGATTCGAGAAGCATGCTTCAAGAACCATGCTTCAAGAACCATAACCCAAGAACCAAACTCAAAAACCATGACCCAGCGCATCCGACCAGGCGCAGACAAATTGGGGCAGACAAGGCTACAATATCGCCAAACTTTTTTATACGACGACCATCTGGTCGATTGTTACCGCCTCGAACTCGGGAGCTAAAGCCCCATGAGCCCCACGGAAAAGCGCACCACCGATTTTGGTTATCAAGAAGTCCCGGTCGACGAGAAAGCATCACGTGTAGCGGATGTGTTCCACTCTGTCGCCGCCCGTTACGACGTTATGAACGACTTAATGTCGATGGGCATCCACCGTGTATGGAAACGTTTCACCATTGAGCGTGCGGGCGTTCGCCCCGGCCACCACGTTTTAGATATCGCGGGGGGCACCGGAGATTTAACCCTTAAGTTCTCACGTATTGTTGGCCCGCGCGGCAAAGTCGTGCTTGCCGACATCAATGCCTCCATGCTGAAGGTTGGCCGCGACAAGCTGATGGATAATGGCGTCGGTGGCAATGTTGAATACGTTCAGGCCAACGCTGAGTGCTTGCCCTTCCCTGACAATAGTTTTGACTGTATTACGATTGCGTTTGGCTTGCGTAATGTGACCAACAAAGACGCCGCGCTACGCTCCATGGCCCGCGTGCTAAAACCGGGTGGCCGCTTGCTGGTGCTGGAGTTCTCCAAGCCCAATAACCCGCTGCTTTCTAAAGCCTACGATGAGTACTCTTTCCGCCTGCTGCCTAAAATGGGCGAGCTTGTCGCTGGAGACGGCGAAAGCTACCGCTATTTAGCGGAGTCCATTCGCATGCACCCGAACCAGGAAACGCTTAAAGCGATGATGGAAGCAGCAGGCCTTGAGCGGGTGGAGTACACCAACCTGACAGGCGGCATTGTGGCCTTGCACCGTGGCATCAAGTTATGACGTTATCGTCGATAGTGGTATCAACGATCACGAGGTCAGCATGCTGTTAACCCCGACACTTGTGTTGGCCGGTTGTGAACGTACGCTGAATGCCCTGCTCGCTCGCGACCCTGCCGCACCGGCTCGCTTAGCGGCCCTGGCAGGCAGTCGGCTTTTGGTGCGTTTGGAAAAGCCACATCTGCAGCTGGTACTGCATTACCATTTGGCGGGTATTGACCTGCTACGTGGCGATGACGTAGACGAAGCCGATGTCGACGCGGTGGTAGAACTCACGCCTGAAACCTTCTCTGAATGGATCAGCGGCGCCTCCATTGAGCGGCTCATGTTTGACGGCAAGCTCGCGGTTCGCGGACGCATTCATCTGCTGGAAGCCACCCGCGACCTGCTGTTTGACCTGGATATCGACTGGGAAGCCGAGCTTGCCAATTGGTTGGGCGATATCCCCGCTCACTCGTTGGCCGAAGGCGTGCGCCGCCTGACGCGCTGGGGGCTGCGTACCAAGAATGAGCTTCTTCAGGATGTCTCAGAGTATGTATTTGAAGAAGCGCGTTTACTGCCAGGCCGCCAGCAGCGTGACGTGCTGCGTGACCACTTAACCGAACTTGAAGTGGCAACTGACCGTTTGGAAGCCCGCTTTAACCGACTCCATCGCCGTCTGCTGCGTGACTCATCGCTTGCCTCACAGGAGCCGTCGGCATGAGCCTGCGTCTGTTCAAAATTCTTTGGGTGATTGCGCGCCATCGGCTAGACACTCTGATTCCCATGGAGCGGCTGCCGTTTTGGCTGCGAGCGCTTTTATGGTTTTCACCGCTGCGACTTTTTTCGGTTGGTCATCGCAGTCGTGGCGAGCGATTGCGCCTGGCGCTGGAAGCGCTGGGGCCTATTTTTATCAAATTTGGCCAGATGCTCTCCACGCGTCGAGACCTCTTGCCGGATGATGTCGCCAACGAGCTTAGGCGCCTACAGGATCAGGTGCCGCCCTTTCCGGGCGAACTTGCCGCCGCCCGGGTCGAAAAAGAGCTGGAGATGTCACTTGATGTAGCGTTCGCTGAATTCGAGCAGGCGCCACTTGCCTCGGCATCCATCGCTCAGGTACATGCGGCCAAGCTACATACCGGCGAAGAGGTGGTGGTTAAAATTATCCGCCCCGGTATCGACCGCATCATGCGCCAGGACATGGCGCTGATGTATCAGGTTGCCAAACTGTTTGCCAAGGTGCCTGAAGCCCGCCGACTGCGCCCGGTCGAAGTGATTCGCGACTATGAGGCCACGCTATTCGACGAACTGGACCTTTATAAAGAAGCGGCCAACACCTCACAGCTCAAGCGTAACTTCAAGGATTCACCGCTGCTGTTTGTACCGACTATTTATTGGCCTTTCACTCGCCGTCACGTGATGGTTCAGGAGCGTATTCGCGGTGTACCCGTCGCGGATATGGAGACGCTGACCGCCCGTGGGGTCAACTTAAAGAAACTCGCTGAGCGCGGCGTAGAACTCTTTTTTACCCAGGTATTTCGCGACAACTTCTTCCACGCTGATATGCACCCGGGTAATATTTTTGTTAATTGCGATAATCCCGAAGATCCTCAATACATTGCGATCGACTGTGGGATTGTGGGCAGTTTAACCCGCGAGGATCAGGACTATCTCGCGCGTAACCTTTTGGCATTTTTCCATCAAGACTATTATGAAGTCGCCGCGCTGCACATCGAATCTGGCTGGGTGGGCGAGAATACTCGCGCGAATGAGTTTGCCGCGGCCATCCGCACCGTTTGCGAGCCGATCCTTGAAAAGCCTTTAAAAGACATTTCCTTTGGCCAAGTACTGTTAGGGCTTTTTCAAACGGCTCGGCGCTTTAATATGGAAGTCCAGCCTCAGTTGGTACTGCTGCAAAAGACCCTGCTCAATATTGAAGGCCTTGGCCGCCAGCTCTACCCGGAACTTGATCTATGGAGCACTGCCAAGCCCTATCTTGAACAGTGGATGAAAGACCGCGCGGGCATTAGCGGGCTGTGGGAGTCGTTAAAGCGCCAAGCGCCTGAGCTTTCTCATCAGTTGCCTGAACTGCCCGTTCTTGCCCACCAGGCGCTGACCCGGATGGAAGTTGAACATCGCCAGCGTCACCAACAGGTCGACTCGATTCATCACATGCAGCGCCAAATGGCGGATCAAGGAAAACGCCATCACCGCTTACGAATTGGCCTGCTCTTGGTAGCAATTGCACTGGCCTGGCAGCCGCTTGCCAGTTGGGCCGCTACTCAGGATTGGCCGATTTTAGGCGCAGCCGCCATTGGCTTGCTGCTACTGTTATGGCAATAGCATTGTTATAACCGTGATTGGACGTTCGCACGTGGTGGGACTTTCACTAACGAATGATGATGCTCACTGTTGTAAAGGAGACTCATGAATACCCCTTTAACGTCTAATCACGCCCCCGTGCTGGACACCCTCGCCGAGGTACTAAAGCAGCGGCGCAGCGCCTCTTCTGAAGATTCTTACGTTGCCTCCTTGCATCATAAGGGTTTGAACAAGATACTCGAAAAAGTGGGTGAAGAAGCCACCGAGACGCTGCTTGCCGCAAAGGATGCAGAACACGGCAGCCACGAGCAGCGCCAGGCACTGGTCTCGGAAACCGCCGACCTTTGGTTCCATACGCTGGTTATGCTCTCTCACCTGGAGCTGGATCATCAGGATGTGTTAAACGAGTTGGCGCGGCGCTTTGGCATTTCCGGCCATGACGAAAAAGCCGCACGTACGCCATAATAAATAACACGCATTTGAATTAACGAGGATACGCATATGTTAGGTGGCATCAGTATTTGGCAGCTGCTAATTGTATTAGGCATCATTATTTTAATCTTCGGCACCAAAAAGCTACGCAATGTGGGCACCGACCTGGGCGGCGCGGTTAAAGGCTTTAAAAAAGCGGTGCATGAAGACGAGAAAGACGACGAAAAGAAAGACGCCGAGCCTCCGCATGCCAAGGTTAGCCACGAAGAACCTGGCAACACTTATGACGTTCAGGCCGACGAAAATCGCAAGGCCCGTAACGAAGAGTCCAAATAATTTATGTTGGATATCGGCTTTCTTGAACTGATGCTTGTCGGTGTCGTGGGACTACTGGTACTTGGCCCTGAGCGCCTCCCTCGGGCGGCGCGTACGGCAGGCCTTTGGGTTGGTAAAATCAAGCGCACGATATCCGGCATGCAGCGCGAAATTAGCGCGCAGCTTGAAGCAGAAGAGCTGCGCCAAACGCTGAACGAACAGCAAAAGACCATTAACGATAGTCTGAAGAGTGCTAAAAAAGACGTTGAGAGCATTCTCGACACTCCCTCCTCGCGCAGCACTTCTTCATCGGCAAGCCAGAGTGAAACGGAGCAACGTGTAGCCCAGGCAAGTGCCCAGTTGGATGAAGCGCAGCGGGAAGTGAACGAAGCGGCGCCCCATACCTCCAACGAGCCCTTAAAGGCGACCTCTAAAAAGGATAGTCAGAACCCATGAGTACCTCTGGCGACGCTCGGGAACCCCAGAACGATCAGCAGCAGGCCCCATTGATTGAGCATTTGATTGAGCTTCGCATGCGCCTTGTCCGTGCGGTGGTGGTCATTTTAGTGGTTTTTCTGGGCCTTTATGCTTTTGCCAATGATATCTATGGCTTTGTGGCCAAGCCGCTGATGGCTCTGCTACCGCCGGGTTCGCAGATGATTGCGACCGAAGTAGCCTCGCCCTTTCTAGCGCCCTTTAAGCTAACCCTGGTGGTCGCCGTTTTTATCGCTATACCCTTTGTACTGCATCAGGCATGGGCGTTTATCGCGCCAGGGCTATACGATAATGAAAAAGCCTTGGCGATTCCCATTCTGGTCTCAAGTATTGGGCTTTTTTATGCGGGTGCGGCTTTTGCCTACTATGTGGTATTTCCGCTACTGTTTGCCTTTTTCACCCAGGCTGGGCCTGAAAACGTCACGGTCATGACCGATATTAACCAGTACCTGAACTTTGTACTGAAGCTCTTTTTCGCCTTTGGCGTGGCGTTTGAAATCCCCATTGCGACCTTTTTGCTAATCCTGTCGGGCGCCACCAGCGTAGAGAGCCTTTCCAAAAAGCGGCCCTATGTTTTTCTGGGCTGCTTTGTCATAGGGATGCTGCTAACGCCGCCAGATGTGGTATCACAAAGCCTGTTGGCAGTGCCCATGTACCTGCTTTACGAGGTAGGCCTGCTGTTTGGTCGCCTGGTGCGCAAGCGGCGTGATGAGCAAGTTACCGAGGAGCAGTAGCCGTAAACGGCGCTTCTACCACCTGAAACCCGCATCGTTATTGACGTTATCACCACGTTAAAAAGCCTCTGTCATTATTCATGACAGAGGCTTTTTTATAGCGCAGCGTCTACCGCTTATTAGCCCATCATTTCGTCAATGCGGTCTACCAGCTTAAAAATACCGGTGGCGGCTTCACTGATACGCGTTGCCAGCATATAGGCGGGCGTGGTGACCACTCGGTGCTCCAGGTCGACCACAATGTCATCCACTGTGCAGCTGCGATGCAGGCCACCCATGGCGCTGATAGCCCCCGACACACTTGGGTCATGGCCCACGGTAACCGCAACACCCTCACCCAAAAGCCGTGGCACCAATACCGGCGCAATACACATTAACCCAATCGGTTTTTCCTCTTCCCGAAAGCCGGAAAGCGCGTCTTTTAGTGCCTCCAACACCTGCATGCCGTCCCCTGCGCTTGCAAAGTCAGACAAATTCTTCGCCACGCCAAACCCACCCGGCACAATGACCGCGTCAAACTCATCAGCCTTTAGCTCAGTCATCGGCTGGATGTCGCCACGTGCAAGGCGCGCTGACTCCTGAAGCACGTTGCGTGACTCACCTTCTACAGCTTCCTGAGTGAGATGGTTAACAACATGATGTTGCTCAATATCGGGCGCAAAGCAGCGATAACCGATGCCCAACTGGTCCAAACGCAACAGCGTTAACGTGGTTTCATAAATTTCAGAACCATCAAAAACGCCACAACCCGCTAATACCACTGCCACCTGTTTGGTCATGCCTATCTCCCTTATCGCAGTGTCTGCCGAATGCAATACAGCAAAGCAATCGCTCACTTTAGTCAGTGTGGCGGTTTGCCACAAGACGGCTTTCGCCGTAAGACATGCCTGATATACTCAATCCAAGCCTATGGGCATCTTTATTTATGACCCTTTATTACGGAGAGATCTCTTGAGCACACTCACTCCCCGCCAGTTTCCCAACACTCGGCTGCGCCGCATGCGCCGCGATGATTTTTCCCGTAGGTTGATGCAGGAAGTGACCCTGACACCGTCTGATTTAATCTTGCCGGTGTTTGTTTTAGAGGGTGAAAATCAGCGTGAAGCCATTGCTTCCATGCCTGGCGTTGAACGCCTGTCGATTGATTTATTGATTGAACAAGCTAAGGAAGCGTTTGCGTTAGGTATTCCCGCGCTGGCGCTCTTCCCAGTGGTAGGTACCGAGCAGAAAAGCGAGCTTGCCGAAGAGGCTTATAATGCCAACGGATTGGTTCAGCGCAGCGTGCGCGCGCTTAAAGAGGCGCTGCCTGAGCTGGGCATTATTACCGATGTCGCCCTGGACCCTTACACCAGTCACGGCCAGGACGGTATTTTAGATGAGCAAGGCTACGTTCAGAACGACCGCACGGTAGAAACACTGCTTAAGCAGGCGCTTTCCCATGCTGAAGCCGGGGCGGATGTTGTCGCGCCTTCAGACATGATGGATGGTCGCATTGGCGCCATCCGCCAAGTACTGGAGCAAGAATTTCTGCACAATGTGCGGATCATGGCCTACAGCGCCAAGTACGCGTCCAAATACTACGGCCCGTTTCGCGACGCGGTCGGCTCTGCGGCCAATCTAGGCAAGGCCGACAAGCGTACCTACCAGATGGACCCGGCCAATAGCGATGAAGCGCTGCACGAAGTGGCCATGGATATCAGTGAAGGGGCCGATATGGTCATGGTGAAACCCGGCATGCCCTATCTGGACGTGGTGCATCGGGTTAAAAACGAGCTTAAAGTGCCCACCTTTGCCTATCAGGTAAGTGGTGAATACGCCATGCACCGCGCCGCGTTCGATAACGGCTGGCTGGAAGCCGAGCCGGTGATTCTAGAATCACTAATGTGCTTTAAACGTGCCGGAGCCGACGGTATCTTGACCTATTTTGCCCTGGAAGCCGCTCGTCTATTGCAGACCCAACGCTAGAAGCCCGCGCTCAAGATGACAGATATATGACATTTATCTGTCATCTTTCTCCCGCATACTGCTTTGCACGGCAGGTATCACGCTATGCTAGTTTGAAGCCATTAATGCGGGGGAGCCTTATATGGACGATCACGTTACACCATCTACAGCGCTATCACTTAGCGAACCACCCAACGTCGAAATTGATGGTTTACCGTTACGCATTAATCGTACGCCCAACGGTGTGCATGCCAAGGATGCCATTAGTGAAACCGACCTGGACGACCCCCAACTCTATTTAAATCGCGAGCTTTCCCACCTTCAATTTAATATTCGCGTCCTGGAACAGGCACTGGACGATGCGCATCCACTGCTTAATCGACTGATGTTCCTGCTTATTTTCTCATCCAACATGGATGAATTTTTTGAAATTCGCGTGGCGGGTTTAAAACACCAGATGGCCATGGGCGATGATACAACAGCGGCCGATGGCCGTTTGCCCAAGGCGGTGCTTGCTGAAATTTCCGAAATTGCCCACCAGCAGATCGCTCGTCAGTACAAAATTCTTAACGACACGCTGCTACCCGCCCTGGAGCAACAGGGCCTGCGTTTTCGGCGCCGCGCACAGTGGACCGAAGCGCAAAAGCAGTGGGTACATGAGATGTTTAATAACGAGATCATGCCCGTCATCAGCCCGATAGGTCTTGATCCTTCGCACCCCTTCCCACGGCTGGTCAATAAGAGCCTTAATTTTATTGTTGAGCTGGAAGGTAAAGATGCCTTTGGCCGCGCAGGCGGCATGGCAATTCTTCCTGCCCCTCGCTCGCTCCCGCGTTTAATGGCGCTTCCCAAAGCGCTCTGCGCCGAAGGCTACTCTGAATATATCTTCCTCTCCTCCATGATTCACGCCCATGCTGAGGAGCTATTTCCCGGTATGCGCGTGCGCGGCTGCTATCAATTCCGATTGACGCGCAACGCCGACATGACCGTCGACCCGGAAGAGGTTTCTGACCTGGCCTCGGCGCTGCGAGGCGAGCTACTGGCCCGCCGTTATGGAAGAGGCGTACGCCTGGAAGTCGCCGATAATTGCCCCGACGACTTGACCAACTTTTTAATGCGCCAGTTTGAGCTTGATGCCGAGGATCTCTATCGCGTTGAAGGGCCCGTTAACCTGACCCGCATGATGTCGGTGTTGGGAGACGTTGATCGCCCCGAACTGGTGTATCGCCCGTATACGCCGAGTGTGCCCAAGACGCTTAAAATCGGCTCCATGTTTGACTCGATTGCCAGAAACGATGTTTTGCTTCACCACCCCTTCCAGTCGTTCTCACCTATTGAGGAACTACTGCGTGAGGCGGCTCGCGACCCAAACGTTCTGGCCATTAAACAGACGCTTTACCGCACCGGCGCCGAATCGCCTATTGTGAGCGCGCTTGTGGATGCCGCGAGTCAAGGTAAGGAAGTCACCGTCGTTATCGAGCTACGCGCACGCTTTGACGAAGCGGATAACCTTCAGCTTGCCTCACGCCTACAGGAAGCCGGGGCCATCGTTATTTACGGCATTATGGCGTATAAAACCCACGCCAAGATGCTGCATATTGTCCGGCGTGAAAAGGGCGAGCTGCGCCACTACGCGCACCTGGGCACGGGCAACTATCACTCTAAAACCGCCAAGCTTTACACCGACTACAGCCTGTTAACCGCCAACAAAGCGCTATGTGCCGATGTGCACAAGGTCTTCCAGCAGCTTTCAGGGATGGGCCGGGCGCGCAAAATTGATACGCTGCTGCACGCACCGTTTACGCTGCATGAGCGTTTGGTGGAGATGATTGACCGTGAAGCACAGCTGGCACAAAAGGGTAAACGCGGGCATATCATTATCAAGTGTAATTCACTCACCGAGCCCAGGCTGATTAAAGCGCTTTACCGTGCCTCCCAAGCGGGGGTTGAGTGCGATTTGATTATCCGTGGCATGTGCTGCCTAAAACCCAACCTTCCGGGCATTTCTGAAAACATTCGTGTGCGCTCGATTATTGGCCGTTTTCTGGAGCACACCCGGGTATTTCACTTCCATAACGACGGTAAATCGGAAACCTGGTGTTCAAGCGCTGACTTTATGTCGCGCAACATGTTCCATCGGGTAGAAACCTGCTTTCCGCTATTGGATAAAAAGCTCGCCACCCGAGTGCGTAAAGACCTGGAAACCTACCTGGTCGATAATTGCCAGAGCTGGCTGCTGCAAAGCGATGGCTCCTATCGCTTGCAGGACCCTGGTGATAGCGATGCGATCAGCGCTCAGGAGACCCTGCTTTACGCGTTCGCATCCAAAAGCTAGCACAATGTGCATGACCGGAAAAATCCAGTAAGCGCAGTAATGCCGTTAATAAGCGGCTTTACTGCTGGCAAGCACGCTTCTCACACTTTTAAACTCATGCAAAGACGCCTACGCCAATAGCCAAGTACATGAGAGACTGTCATGATAAATCCTTTCAAATTGAAAGATATTATCCATGATTGAGTTACGCCACCTACGCACACTGCTTGCCCTACGTGAAACGGGATCACTGGTGGAGGCTGCCGAACGCGTTCACCTTACCCAGTCGGCCCTTTCGCACCAGCTCAAAGACCTGGAAGGCCGGGTTAACAGCCCGCTTTTTGTGCGTAAAACACGGCCCGTCGAGTTTACTCGGGCAGGTTTACGGCTATTAGCCCTGGCCGACCAGATACTTCCGGAAGTGCGCAAAGCCGAACGCGACGTGGCCCGGCTGGCGGGGAGCGAGCAGGGGCGGCTGCACATGGCTATTGAGTGCCACAGCTGCTTTCAATGGCTAATGCCTACCGTCGACTACTTTCGCGACCACTGGCCGGAAGTGGAAATTGATATTCCCAGCGGCCATCACTTTGACCCGCTACCGGCGCTGGCACGCGAGCAGTTGGATCTGGTCATTACTGCCGACCCTCAGGCACTGGAGGGTGTTCACTATGCGCCGCTGTTTCGCTATGAAGGGCTTTTGGCCGTAGCACGTCAGCACGCTTATGCAGGGAAGCTCTTTATCGAGCCTCAAGCCCTGGCAGACCAAACGCTGATCACCTACCCCGTAGAGCAGGCACGCCTGGATGTATTTACGCAGTTTTTAGACCCAGCAAACGTACGCCCTCAGGAGATTCGCACCGCCGAACTTACCATCATGATGATGCAGTTGGTCGCCAGCGGCCGAGGCGTATGTGCCCTGCCCAACTGGGCGCTAACGGAGTATCTGGAGCGCGATTACGTCAGCGCCGTTAAGCTGGGTGAAAACGGCATTTGGAGCACGCTGTACGCGGCCGTTCGAGAAGAGACGCTGGAAGCGCCCTGGATGAAGGATTTTCTACGTACCGCACGTGAAACCTCGTTTGCGGTACTCACAGGCATTAAACCAGCGACTCACGACGAGGAATCAGCAACGTAAAGCGTGCGCCACCCAACGCAGGGCTGGTATCCACGGTGACGCTACCGCCGTGGCCCGCCATAATCTTTTGCACGATGGAGAGGCCCAAGCCGTAGCCTCCCAGGCTGCGGGCCCGACTATCGTCCAGCCGAGTAAACGGCTTAAAAATATCCACACGGGCATCTGCCGGAATGCCTGGGCCGTCATCCTCAACATCAATACGCACCAGCTGATCTTCGCTCCAAAGCCGGATAATAAGGTGTTTTTTGCCATAGCGGCAGGCGTTACCCACCAGGTTTTGCAGCGCCCGCTGTAAATAGCGAGGCTCGGCTAAAAGCTCAATATCCGGCCCATCCGCCAGTTCAATAGTAAGCCCTTCATTGAGTGGCGCCAGCGTATCAATCACACGCTCGGCCATTGCCCGGCAGTCCACCAGCGCCATTTCAAGCTCGGCCCCGTTCACCGTTTCACCGCCCAAGCGAGCATAGGTAAGGATTTCATCCACCAACTCGTCAAGCTCCGAAATATCGGCATCAATTCCCTGCAACTGGCGCCGAATAGCGGGCTGATCAGTCATGTCCTCGACCATCTGTACGGCAAAGCGAATACGCGCCACCGGCGTGCGAAGCTCATGGGAGACCGCACGAATCATCTCTTGCTGGCCACGCAGCAGCGTTTGCACTTGGCTTGCCATGCCGTTAAACGCCATGCCTAACCGGCCCAGAAAGTCGTCACTTTCTATTTTTACGCGCGTTTCAAGACGGCCGCTGGCAATCCGGGTAGCCGCCAGTTCAAGGCGCGCCATACGTGCTTCGATGCTGCGCATAATCAGATAGATAATTAAACCCAACACAGCCATGACACCAATCAACAGCGGCAATTGTAAATTCATGGGCAGCGTATCACCGCGCGAGACAGGACCGGCCATTAACCAGACGTCTTCATCGGGCAGTTGATAAAGCAGGCTAACGGCCAGTTTTTCGGATACGAGCAGCGTTAATACGTTGCCTAACGCCAGTTGGCTTTGCTGCTGAGACGTTACGTTATCGGGCAGCGTATTAAGCAGAGTGAGCGGCCAGTTGCCGGAACGCAGCGACGTCAGGTTGGCTTCTCGCTCGTCACGTGGCAAGGCTTTTAGCCACTCGCCCAGCAGCAGCAGGCTGCCCTCCCATTGGCGTTCGCTCCAGGCAGGCAGGGTCGCTTCCAAAAACCATTGACTTTCAGGCACTCGCTGACGAAGACGCCAAGGATCTTCAGTCACTAATACGCTACCACGCTCAATGCGTTTATCAGCGAAGTAGCCAAGCTCTACCTCACTCATACGCCGCAAAGTAAGCTGCATACCCAGCCGCTCGGCAAAGTAATTAACCAGCGAATTTCTTTCTTCTTCGGAGACATCAGCCAGTTGCTGGGTCATTAATGACATGGGCAGTGCTGCCAGCTGCTCGTGGTAATCCTCACGCCGGACTTGTTCAATAAAAGAGCGGCCGCCGAGCGCGATGAGCAGTACGACACAAAGCGCCAAGCCTAGCAGTAGATAGAATTTTAAAAACGCGCTATGGCTAAGCAGCCGCTGCATAAATCCTTTTCCTTCCCTGTGTTGATCAACTGTCCTTCACGAAAAGGTAGCCTTTGCTGCGCACTGTCTTGATTCGATGAGGCTGGTTGGGGTCATCGCCCACCTTGGGTCGAATACTCGATACGCGTACATCGATAGAACGATCCTGGCCATCGTACTTAATGCCACGTAACTCATTGAAGATCTCTTCACGGGTCAATACCCGGCCCGCATTGCGGGCAAGTAACCACAACAGGTCGAACTCGGCGCTGGTTAAATCAATACGTTCACCGGCAAGCCACGCTTCTCGGGTCGCATTATCAATTTCCAAATTTTCAAACCGTAGGCGCATTTCGCCATTGGGCGCAGGGCCATCTGCACGCCGTAACAAGGCACGCATACGGGCGAGCAACACACGAGGCTGCACCGGTTTGGGCACATAGTCATCTGCCCCCATTTCCAACCCAAGGATTTGGTCCACGTCGTCAGTACGTGCCGTCAACATCATGATGGGGCCCGCAAAATTGGGCCGCACTCGGCGACAAATCGACAAACCATCCTCGCCGGGCAACATCAAATCCAAAATGACCAAGTCAGGCTGTAGCGTAAGAATGCGGTCCATCCCTTTCACCCCATCGGCCTCTAGCGTGACCTGGAAACCGTTGGCTTCCAGATAGTCGCGAGTCAGCTCAGCCAAGCGCTGATCATCCTCTATGATCAGAATATGATCCTGAGCGGGATAGTCAGGCATAACGGTTTCTTGTGACCCAAGCGCCTGAAATTTCTGTTCCAAGTGATTATCCATCTTATCCTTCACTCCGCTTAGGCAGTTAGTCATTCATGTCGTCAGTCGTTCTCAAAAGGTAGCCGGTTACCTGTTCACAGGATACCTCAAAACCCAGCAAACACTTCTCCTGAGCAGTAGCCGCTTTTCTCTACTCGCCGTCGCACACCGCTTGATTCTTCCAAAACAGAGGACTAATGTAGACAGCGGACTGTCGACAATCTGGCTGGAGGAGTAAGCCATGAAAGATGGTAAAGCTAAAAGTGTTATCAAGCGTGTTTATGTTCCTACTCAGGTGCGCGATTTACCCAACGGGGAAAGAGTAACCATCCCTGGCCACTATAAAGCGCCGCCCAGTAATGGAAACAGTGCGTAATGGTACATACTTATAGAAAAGGCAGGCGCGATGCCTGCCTTTTTTAAAGCCGATACTTGCAGCGCCACCGCTAACCAGCAGCGCAGCCTTTAGCCCGCTTGGCTATCCTTTGGGCCCTAATAGTAGCCATGCAATCAGGCCTACCAGTGGGAAGATCAGCAGCGCTAATATCCACAGCACTTTAGCCAGACCGCCTGCCGAACTTTTAGCAACTTTGACAATGGCCCAAATAATAATAATGAGCCAAATCAGACCTAGTAATCCACCGACTTCAATACCCATAGCCACTCCTTGCCTATTTGTTTCCGTGGGCTTTTAGCTAAGCACACCAATACACTATTCACAAGTATCGCTTATGCATCGGGTAGGCTCAGAACCATTTCGCCGCTGCGTATTTCAATATTCAGCAGATGCAAAAAACTCATCCCCAGCAGCACGACATGATTCTCCATGCCGGGGCTGATGGAGCCTTGTACATTGCGGATATTGATCCCCCCCAGCGTTACTTCATCAAGCTGAGTAAGGTTTCCTTGTACGCGACCGTTGGCCGTATTAAACCAGGCGCTGCGCCCACGTTCGAGCCCCAGCCGATTGGCCAGCTCATCTGAAACGGCCACATAGGTAGCGCCGGTATCCAGTAAAAACGTCACCGGCTCACCATTAATTTCGCCCGGTGCTTCAAAGTGCCCCGAACGGTTACGCTGTAAAGTAACGGGGCCGCCGTCAGTCGCAGTCTGCACGATATGGGCATTAGGGTTCAGTATTTTTTCCATCCCCCCATCCAGCCACCAGGTACCCAAGCCGATTAACAGTACCCAGAAAAGCAGCATCATCACGATGCTGCCACGCTGTGCTGTCTGCATTATGTGCTCCCCGTTTGCGGTATATTAAGCGCTCTGCCACGCGATGGCGGCATCACGCCCTCGTCGCTCATTAACGTTTGCACAAATCAGCATTGCGATAACAAACAGGCCTGCACATAAAAGGATAGACGCTTGTAGGCCAACCATCGTTTGCAGTACACCCAGCATCACGATGCCCATCACGCCTGCCAATTTATTCGCCAGACCCCAAAAGCCAAAAAATTCAGCCGATTTTTCAAGCGGTGAAAACACACCCACCAAGGCGCGGCTTGCCGACTGACTAGACCCTAAACTGAGCCCCGCCAGGCAACCAACCGCTAGAAAGACATGCTGTGCCTGCCACTGCCAACCAAAATGCACATTGGCCCAAGCGGTTATTTCGGGCGTTGCCCAAATGGCAATAATCGCAACCACCCACAGGCCAAGCGTTATTTGATAGGTGTGTTTCGCGCCTAACCGATCCTGAAGCCAGCCAAACCCGAGCGCTCCGGCCGCCGCGGTTATCTGAACGATAATAAACATGATATTACGTACGCTTTCATCCCAGCCAATCACCTGGGCGCCATAGATAAACGCAAACGCAATAATGATGTAGACCCCCGCCATGGAAAACAGCAGCGAGACCAGGAACACACTCAAGTCTTTGAAATAGCGCAACTCATGCAGGGTTGAACGTACGCGCTGTTGAGCAATATCCCAATACGCCACCCCAGAAGGTTTGGGCGTGCCGCGCTCTTTAAGCCACAGGAAGGTGGGAATAGCGGTAATCAAGAAAAAACCGGCCGCGAAGGGCCCCACCCAGCGGATACGCTCATAGTTTTCAACGGTTGCCTCCCCCAGTACGACGAGGGTAAAGCCCGCAGCAAACAGTCCGCCAATATACCCAAGCGACCAGCCAAACCCGGAAATCTTGCCAAGCTTTTCAGGCGGCCCAAGCTCCGGTAGAAAGGCCGCAATAAAGGACTCCCCCATGGAGTAGGCGTAATTGGACAGCACAATAAGAACAAGCCCCAGCACGACATAGCCGGGAGATACAAAGTAAAGCATCGCGGTGGTGGCGACCGTGGCCAGATAGCTAAAAAACAGAAAGCGTTTTTTCTCGGCCCGATAATCCATAATCGCACCGCAAAGTGGGGCCGTTATTACCACCATTAAATAGCTGACCGCTAGCGCCAGGCTCCATAGAAAGTTGGCCAACCGAAAACCATCGCCTCGGTCCCCTACAATCACGGTGGTAAACAGCTCACCAAATACCACCGTAATGATCAGCAAGGTGTACGCCTGATTAGCGAAATCAAACATGGCCCAGCCGAATATTTCGCGGCGTGAAGCGTAGGAAGAAGCAGCCTTGGCAGCATTTAGCAACATCGGGAGTCTCTCTTTAGGGGCAGTGGCAAGCCTGCACATTAGCGCCTGTAAAGTATGACAAAACGCTTAAAGCTTACTGTATAAGAAAACGCCCGGCTTATCGCCGGGCGTTTTGACTGCATTTCAATCAGGACTGCGTTACACCAGGTTGGCCTACAAAAGCCAATGTGCCAAGACAGCCGACAGACCAATCACCAGTGCCGTTACAACGGCGACCGTAACGACGCGGTCCAGCCAGCGGTCCAGCCAACGCTCAAGCGCCTGCCCCTTGGGCTGGCGTCGTGTTGCACCGTGGCGTCCTCGCCGAGCCATCAGCATCCTCGCTCCATGTGTTTGCTCCTGAAGACCTGATTAAGTTGACCTAGCTATTAATACGCCGATTGATAACATTAGGTGCACGGCGTAAGCGCTCCTCTTCGCCCATCTGCTCAGCTTCAAAGGCATCGGCGCCAACAGGCGTTTCACCGTGGCGACGATAGAGCTGGGTCAACATAGCCTTACGATCTGCGCGTAGCTCACGTACCAGCACAATGACCATCATATACAGAATAAAGGTAAACGGTAGTGCCGACAGCACTGCTGCTGACTGAAGCCCGGAAAGGCCTCCCGCCACAATCAGCGTTAAACAAATTGCCGCAATCAGCACACCCCAGATGATACGTTTATAAAGCGGGGGATTAATAGAGCCGTTGTCGGTCATCTGCGCCACGATATAAGAAGCAGAGTCAGCCGATGTTACCAAAAAGATAAAGATGAGCATCATGGCAACAACAGAAAGTACGTTAGAGAACGGCATCAGCTCGAACATTTTAAACAGCGCCACGGTGATATTTTCCTGAGTGGCGGCCGCTAACCCTACATTTGTGCCGTTAAGCTCCATGTTTAGCGCTGCTCCCCCAAATACGCCAATCCAGAGACAAGCCAACAGTGGCGGAACCAGCAATACGCCAAACACATACTCTTTAATCGTACGGCCACGGGACACACGCGCAATAAACGTACCTACAAACGGTGACCATGCAATGACCCAGGCCCAATAGAAAATCGTCCAGCTACTGGCCCACTCATTATCACTATACGGGGAGATACGTAGACTCATCCCAATAAAGTTCTGAAGGTAGTCACCAATGCCTAGCGTAATCGTTTCAAGGATCGCAATGGTCGGGCCGGTCACCAATACGTACACCATTAGCCCGATGCACAGCACCATGTTCAGGTTTGAAAGGCGCTTAATACCTTTATCAAGCCCTGACCATGTTGACGCCATATAGGCGCAGAACATCACCAGCAAAATAATAAACTGCCAAAATCCATTTTCCGGCAAGCCAAAAACAGCGTTCAAGCCGCCGTTCATCTGTAATACCCCAAGCCCTAGCGAGGTTGCCACCCCCATTACGGTTGCGACAACCGCAAATACATCCAACCACGAGGCATAAGGACGAAGCCGCGGCCTTTTAGCGGTAACGGACGAAAGCACCGATGAAACAAGCCCCGCTTGGCCTTTGCGAAACTGGAAATAGGCAATGATCAGGCCCACCACCGAAAAGGCCGCCCATTGGTGAACGCCCCAGTTGAAGTAACTGTATTGAATAGCGTAGCGGGCAGCGGCTTCCGTTTCGGCCGGCACATCGCCATAGGGCGGCTCAATATAGTGCGTCATGGGTTCGGCCATACCATAAAACACGAGCCCTACACCAAACCCGGCTGCCAGCAGCATGCTAATCCATGAGAAAAAAGTGTAGTTGGGCGTACTGTCCTGAGGCCCCAAACGCACCTTGCCATATTTGCTAAAGGCGAGTGAAAACAGGAACACAACGAACCCAAATACAGAAAATAGATAAAACCAACCAAAAAGCCGTGTTACCGATGCGAGAGCCGACTCGGCTGCACTTCCGAACCCTTCGGGAAAGGCTGCGCCCACTACGACCAGGCTGAAAATGATGACAGCCGATGCAATAAACACCGACTTTCCTCCATGATTTGCCATACAACCACCTTGTTAGATAAGTAATTGAATGAAAGAAACTATACATAGACGCTGTAACCCTAGCGGGTTAACGATGTTTATGTACAGTCTTCGTTTATTCATGAAGGGCATGCGTATTTAACGCCGTTATCTAAATGGGCAAACAATTGTTTTCCGTCACCTTCTTTAGCGCGCTCACTGCACCAAAACAGAACATTAAATGCTCTTTTTTAGCCAAGTCGCATTATTTTGGTGCTAGCAATCCTATCCAGTCGGATTTTCTATTACCTGATATTCAACAACACCCAACCAGCCTAATCCTCGATACGTTTCATAGCCGGGCGTTTCAGCAAAACTTATCAAGCTCCCCTTCTCCTGATAATACCCGCGTTGTTCGCTGTCGCGTGCTAACGGATACCGGTTGCCAACGGTATTTTGCTGAGTATCTGCAATGATGTGATTCTTGGAGTCGAGTAATAAAACGCGGCTACAAGCCTGCTCCTCTTCGGTTAACCCGACCCCTTCAACAACCGCCTTTGCCTGAGGGGCCCAGTCAAAAAATATGCCTAAAACGCCAATGGCAACACCATCACTCTCTCCGCCTTTGCGAATAGCCGTGGCATACGTTGCCACCGCTGCGTCGTCCAACAGGGCATTGTGCTCAATATCGTTAACCACGAACGCGTCTCCATCAGGTGTTTTCATGGCACGCTTGAACCATTCAGTGTCGGCTACGTTTACACCTTTTACGCCAGGATAGTGGTCAGGACGACCGCTGGCAATCACATTGCCTTCTGCATCTGCCACCCATAAATCCAGATAAACGGTATACGAGCGCAGAATAGTGGCCAGCCGATGGCTCGCATAATCACAGCGCTGCTGATTGGGATGCTGTATGGCCTCGACCACAGCGCTATCCGTCGCCCACCAGCGCACATCGCAGGAGCGCTCAAACAAATTACGGTCAATGATTTCAACTGCATTCAAAGCAATATCGGTAAAGCGCTGCCCGCGAAACTCATTGGCCATTGACGTACCGGCCGTTTCAATACTTTCAGTGTGCGCCTCCACCTGGTGTCGAAAATCACGGGCGATTTCATTGATCGCACCGGATACACGTCCCATCTCCTGAGCAACGACAGAGAAGGCCGCACCGCTGGGACCTGCTCTTGCCGCTTCTATACGTGCATTCAAAGCCAAAATTTCAGTTTGCTGCATGATTTTTTCAATCATGCCGATTTTTTCTCGCGTAATCGTTGTAATGCCGTAAGCAAGTTCAAGAATACTATTATCTTGCATGAGCGTTCCTTATAGGAGGTATTTCAAGGCAAACCGTTTCCCTAACGCTAGTAAAGCAAGATATAGGCCAGCCTTCAGTGAACTTGGCTAACAAACTATGTTCCAATAAGGCACACGACGATGGAGGCTTTTATGCCACAGATGAATCGCGATCAACGTAACGCCGCTTGGCAAGCTGCTCAACAATGGCGTACACGCGCAGCGCAGTCGCAGCCCGGCGGGCTAATGGGCAGCTTAAAATTGCTGCTAACGTGGCTGGCGTTTGGCGTGCTAATGGTGGTTGGCGTCATATTAGGCCTGTTCTTTCTTTTAATTGGCTGGGCCATGATGCCTTTTGTGCGCCATAAAATGAAAAAGCGAATGGAGCAGATGCGCGCTGAGCAAGCTCAGGATATTGGCGGCGGCTACGCAGAGCCTCATACGCGGTCACATCAGCAGGATGTTCTGGAAGGAAGTTACGAGGTAAAAACACACGAAGATAACAAGGCAACGCCGCGTGATTAACGGCGCTAATCATCGGCATGAGGCTTCCCAAAGCAATAAGGAAGCCTTTATGACGGCTCCTCTGTTCTGAATAGCGGCGTTTGACTGAAAGACACAGAGCCAATTCTCCAGAACAAACTACTCGAGCCCAACTTTCAAGCCCTGGTTTAGGGCTCTAAAAAGCGTTGCCAAAGGGCTTCGACGGCAGCGCGATGCTCCTTAAAGTCATCGACCTCACCAATGAGTTTCTCGCCAGTCAGTGCTGCGCGGTGTGTTCTACTGCGGTAGGCCAGATAAGCTTCTTTTAACTGCTCAGCCTCCTCTGAAGGTAAGTGCCCACTCTCGGCAAGCATCTCTAAAATACGCATATTATCGCTGTAGGTAGCCAGCGAGGGTGTTTGGTTAGCCAGCGCTAACACTGCGTACTGGCAGAGAAATTCAATGTCCACCATGCCACCAGCATCGTGCTTTAAATTAAAGCGCGGTTCCTGGGTTTTACTGCCCAAGTGGTCTCGCATTTTGTGGCGCATGTTGACTACATCATCACGCAGGGCGTGTTTATCACGTTGCCTGCCCAGGATGTCTCCACGAATCTGGTTAAACCGTTCGGCAAGCGCACTGCTTCCGGCGACGACCCGTGCGCGCACTAGCGCCTGATGCTCCCAAGTCCAGGCATTTTGCTGTTGATAGTCGGCAAAGGCATCAAGCGAGGTCACCAATAGCCCCGCATTGCCTGAGGGGCGCAAGCGCATATCGACGTCGTACAAGCTGCCTGCGGGCGTCACCGCGGTTAGCAGGTGGATAATGCGTTGGCCCAAACGGGTAAAAAACAGCGGCGTATCAATGGGTCGAGGACCGTCGGTTGCCCCTTTACCGTCGCTATCATGCAGAAAAACCAGGTCAAGATCAGAGCCATAACCCAGCTCGATACCGCCCAACTTTCCATAGCCAATAATCAGAAAAGCCGGTTCATGGTCGTTAAGCCCCTTGGGCACTCCGTGCTTACGGGTCACATGTTTCCAGGCCATCGCCAAAACGGCATCCAGAATCACTTCAGCAATATACGTTAAGTAATCACTTACTTTCATTAAATGACGCGTACCAGCGATATCAGAGGCGGCAACGTGAAGCATTTTGGCATGTTTAAACACCCGCAATGCTTCAAGCTGGGCTTCTTCATCATCTTCAGGCAGCCGGTTTAACGTTTGACGTAACTCATCGGCCAAGCGTGCTTTATCCGCTGGGGTGTAAAGAGTTTCTGGCGTTAACAGCTCATCCAACAGAATCGGATAGCGAGAAAGGCGCTCGGCAATCCATGGGCTGGCAACGCATAAGCGCATGAGATGCTCAAGCGCCTGAGGGTTTTCACGCAGCAGCGCTAAATAGGCGGTTCGCCTTAGTACCGCCTCAATCAAAGGCTGTACGCGGGCAAGCGCGATATCCGGTGTCTCATTTTCAGCCACGGCGGCCAGCAGTAGCGGCATTAGCGCATCAAGACGCTCAAAACCGATTCGCTGCATGCTTTGCACCTGACGCGATTGATAAAAACTCTGCAGACGCTTCAATACTTTATCGGGTTCGGCGAATCCTGCACTGTGTAAGTAAGCGATTGCTTCGTCCGCTTCCAGCTCGTTGCGCCAGATCAACCGCCACTGCGCAGGCGCCAAGCGGCTTGCGTCGTTGGTTTCTTCCGCATCCTCCTCGGGGTCAGCAATCACTGCATCAAAATGATGCCGAACACGCTCTCGAACATCATCAAGCGCCGCCATCAGTAGTGCCCAATCTTGATAGCCCATGGCAAAAGCAATCCGGGCCTGGTCGATCTCATCCGTCGGCAGCATTTGCGTCTGGCGGTCTTCAAGCGCTTGGATGACGTGCTCCAGGTCGCGCAGAAACGCGTAATCAGGCATGAGTTCATCGACCACCGTTTGAGGCAGTAGCCCCAGTTCGGGCAGGCGATTCAAGGCCGTTTTCAACGACGTTACCTGCAGCTCCGTATCCCGCCCGCCCCGAATCAGTTGGAACGCCTGCACCACAAATTCTACTTCGCGAATGCCGCCAGGGCCGAGCTTGATGTTGCTCTGCATCCCTTTGCGCTTTACTTCACGGTTAATCATGGCTTTTAGCTCGCGCAGCGACTCAATGGCGCCAAAATCCAGGTAACGGCGATAAACAAACGGGCGCAGGCCAGCCAATAGTTCAATGCCCGCCTCTATATTTCCCGCCACCGGGCGCGCCTTGAGCAGGGCGTAACGCTCCCACTCGCGTCCCTGGTCCTGGTAGTAGCTTGAGAGCATGGCAAAACTGCCTACCAGCGGTCCGCCATCGCCTAGCGGCCGCAAGCGCATATCCACCCGAAAGACAAAGCCATCTGCGGTCATGGCATCCAGCGCGGCAATCAGCTTTTGGCCCAGCTTGGTAAAGTATTCCTGATGCTCCAGCGGCTTGCGCCCGCCCTGCGTCTCACCTTTTTCAGGGAAGGCAAAAATCAGGTCGATATCAGAGGAGAGATTCAGTTCGCCCGCGCCCAGCTTACCCATTCCAAGAACGACCAAGCGCTGGGCAGCGCCATCGGCACGGGGCGCTGGCATACCCCAGCGAGGCGCATAAAAACCTTC
The DNA here is from genome assembly GCF_052376035.1 of Halomonas sp. AOP7-E1-9. Taxonomy (NCBI): domain Bacteria; kingdom Pseudomonadati; phylum Pseudomonadota; class Gammaproteobacteria; order Oceanospirillales; family Halomonadaceae; genus Halomonas; species Halomonas sp. AOP7-E1-9. The sequence goes on along the minus strand of NZ_JBQSVC010000002.1, from coordinate 33,292 downwards.
AAGCCAACGTAACGCGGCCTCAAGACACAGCTCAGCCAGTTGAGAAACCGCTTGAGTGGTATCCCACATGGTATAACCGTCAGGCCGATTTAGATCCCGCCAGATGATGCCCACCATTCGTGCACGCCGAAAACGCCGCAACACACGCTGCATGGCCGCTTCATCTTCTGCGCTTTCCAGTGCGTCGTGCAGCCACTGTTGTTGATCGTTCCGGGCCGGTGCCGCATCCAATTCGCCGTTGGCTTCAAGCGTTGCAAGCCAGCCCGGGTAGCGGGTGAACGTATCCAGCACAAAGGTGGATACGCTTAGCACCTTGGCCAGCGCCTCGAGGCGTGGTTGAGTAAGCGCTTGCCAACATCCCGAGGGCAGCGGCTGCTGGGTCATTGAGGCAGTATTATCCGCTTGGCCAAGCGCATCGTTCAGCCGCTGACCCACCTTTTGGCCCTCTTGCTGAAGCGCCTCAGGCAGCGCGTTTAAAGGTATAAACGAATTATCCAGTTGCATAGCTACCTCACCGCCAAGCGTTTACACGCTAGCCAAAGATTTTTTGCCCACCCAAAAGCCCCCAGGTAAGCCCGGCCGTTATCAACGACAGCATGACGGCGGCGGACCCAATATCCTTGGCCCGCCCGGAAAGTTCGTGATGCTCTGTACCAATGCGGTCGACCACGTTTTCAATCGCACTGTTTAACAGCTCAACAATGAGCACGAAAAACAAGCTGCCCACCAGCAGTAACCAGCTTAGCGAGTCATTACTGATCCACCAAGCAAAAGGCAACAACACGGCGGTGATACACACTTCCTGGCGAAAGGCCGTTTCGTTACGAAAGGCAGCCTTTAATCCTTTCCAAGAGTAGCGCGTTGAGTACACCAAATGGGTTAGACCGGTATGCTCTGGTTTCATGCAAGTCGTCTCACTTTAAGCGTCGAGGAAATTAATTAGCCAGAATCATTGCGTCCAAATCGAGCGACAACGGATCAAGCACCTCAGACCAGCTTATATAAGGAGTGTTACCACTTCCGTTCACCAATACACTAAAAACACCCCAACGCCCGGAGGCCGTACGAAAGTAACCTGCCACAGCGCGTACGGCAAAAGGCTGATTCAGCGTACCTGTTTTGAGCATGACGTTATTTTGAAACGTGGATGAGCCGCGTCGAATAAATCGCATGACGCCGTTGGCAGGCGACTGAAAGGCGGCCACGAAGCTTGGGAACAGCGAACTCTTCAGATACATGTCCTCCAGCATTACATTAACGCCGTGAGCCGATGTACGGTTTTCTGTCGTCAGTCCACTACCGCTATATAAGGTGACAGGGCCGTGGCCTGATAAGCTCTGGGCATACACTTCCAGCGCTGAACCCGCCTGACGCAGCTGGGCTTGCGGCGTTTCCACCAGGTTTAAGGCCAGCACATCAGCCATATAGTTATTGGAGTAGTTCATGGTGCGCAGCAGGAGTTCTTGTAGCGGTTGGCCATCCACCGCCGCCAAGCGCTTCGCACTGGCAAGAGGCTGTGTTGAAGTGACACGCCATGGGTCTCTGACAGAAATGCCCGCCTGGTTTAGCATGCCAAGCAGTATTTGCGCGGTCTCTTCAGCGGCGTCGCCTGCCCCTCGATAAATATCCCGAGCCATGGCGTTGGTCGAAATTTGCCCACTCAGGCGCATTACATCGCCACGCTCATCGGTTACTCGCTCGGCGCTAATTTCGGTTCCGCTATTGGCCGGACGTGTGATGACCTGGTTATCGATATCAATTAATGGTAACTGGCTATCGCAAAGCGTGGTACGAGCGGGCTCACCCGCCACTTGAGAAGGGGCCACGTTGACACACCAGCTGCCGAAATTAACCCCCGCGGAGGTAAGTGGCGCGCTATAAGCATTGGTCACACGGGTGCGGGCGTTGCAGCGGTCGTTGGTAATACAGTCGACAGGGCCAAAACGCCACTGGCTTACGACGAGCGCACCATCCACTTCATTAACACCGGCCATTTGTAAGCGCTGTACCAGGCGCCACAGATTTTCTGTCGTAAGCCCAGGGTCGCCGCCTCCTTCAAACACCAGGTCCCCACGCAAAATGCCGTTATCGATAGCGCCACTGCTTACCAACTGGCTGGTAAAGCGATGCTGAGGACCAAAGCGATTTAATAGAGCGGCTGCCATATAGGCTTTGGTAACAGAGGCGGGCGCCATCTGGCGCGCTGGGTTGATGCTTCCCAGCAGCACAGGCGCATCAGTATCAAGCAGGCGCGCCTCCGCGCTAATTGAAAACCCCTTATCCTGCAACTGCCCCAAACGGCTAAAATCGGCCAACAGTACGGGGCTCGCCAGTAGTGAAGCAACGGCTACCCCGGCGGTCATCGTCGCACGCCATTTGCGCACCGTTGCTTTAAAGAAGTACGTCACTGTTATCGGCCTCAATGTATATTCATTTTGAAAACACGTGCATCACCACCACACCTACCACCATTAGGGTGATACCCATCCACGCGGGCAGGCCAGGCTTTTCACCTAACACAAACGTTATAGGCGCTCGAGTTGAACCTGTAAGCGCCAAAGCGTTTGGCCACTTTTATCGTATTTAGCTTCAAAGGGGGTTAAGTACTCACTATCGGGCGTCCATACGCCGATGTCTGCTTGTCTGCCCGTTACTTGCGCGACGGCCAAGGCAAACTCCTCAATATAAAGCGGCCAGTTGGAGCGCACCTCAAGCTGGCCACCCAGTGCCAACAGTGTGGGTAAAACCGGGTGCCCATGCCAGCGCATCTTTAAATGAGCGGCCTTGGGGTACGGATTGGGGTATAACAAATAGTGGCGTTCAGGTTGCCACCGCGCCTGATCCGCCAGGCGCCAAAAGTCAACCAGGTCCGCCCGGACCAGCAACGCATTATCCGGTAGCGTGCCATGATCACGCCCTAGCCGATCTTCACTGCGGTCGACCCCGATCACGGCATGGTCAGGGAACTGTGCAGCCAATTGGCGGGTCGAAATTCCAACACCACACCCGGCATCGATTATCAACGGAGCATGACGCGCTTGATACCAGCGGTTAGCCTGCTCAAATGCTTCCTGAGTATGTGCCGCAATGGGTTTACGTAGTGGCGTCGCCAACGCTCGATCGATCCGGCGCGCTAGATCATGGTGAGGGCCTGGCTGATTGGATATAACGGGGCGAGAAGTGTTCTGCATGCCATCCCTCAGACTTAAAAGAGGTGATTCTATCAGTCTCCTGCGCTTGCAGCATGACGTCATAAGGTGCCCGGTGCTATGATCACGCCCGAGATATTTATTAAGCTCAATGGCAGCGTACTTTTTACCCTGCCATTGACAATAACTGTTATTAAAAACCACCGCACCACGAGGAACCCGGCTTGTCACACTTACCGGTGATTGTCGGCATGGGCGGCATCAATCCCGCCGGCAGGACCTCAGGCCATCAGGCCTTCCGTCGTACCGTGCTTGATGCCCTTCCCGCTGACCAGCAGCGCCAGACCCTGGAGGGCCTGGCGGCCCTTATGCAGCTTGTCGAGCACTCCGAAAAAGGGTGGCACGATCGCGCAGGCCAGCCCGTAAACTCGCCTGCTCAGTCGTTACGTGATCAGGTGCTTAACCACACATTGGTTCGCCGCAACGAGGACCCCAGGTTCCTGGAGCCGGGGCTGCCCGCCAATCGTCAGGCCAGTCTTCAGTTGAGCGAGCCGCTGCGCTTTACGCTGCGCCGTCGCCAGCTTCCGGAAAATTTACCGGAAAATTGGCAGGTCCGCGAACTGGGCGCCCGTGAGGTCGAGGTCACCGTGCCGGCAGGCGTTTTTGAGACGCTGCTGCCCGATGCCCAGCGCCCAAAAGTACGCGCAGCAGCGCAGCTTCCTCAAGGTTTTGAACCGGCAAGCCTGTACCGCAGTGTGCATCACCCTCGCGGACTTTCGATGGCGATTTTTGGCGCTAGCGACTGTTTGGGTGCCAGCGGTTTGTCTTGGGAAACGCTGCGCCAAACGCTTAATCCTGACCACATCGCCGTTTATGCAGGCAACTCCATTGGTCAGTTGGATGATGCTGGCTGGGGCGGCTTGATGAAGAGCCTGGTGAGCGGTCAACGCGCCACCTCAAAACAGATGCCGCTAGGGTACGGGCAGATGCCCGCCGACTTTTTAAATGCCTATGTTCTGGGTAGCGTTGGCAGTACCGGGGCGGTATTAGGCGCCTGCGCCAGTTTTCTCTATAACCTGCGTTTGGGTACTGAAGACATTCGTTCGGGGCGACGAAAAGTGGTCATGGTAGGCACCGCTGATGCGCCGATCACCCCGGAAATCATTGAAGGTTTTCGCGCGATGGGCGCCCTGGCAGACGACGCTAGCTTAAAAGCGCTTGATGCCCTGGAGCTATTAACAGATGCGGATTACCAGCGCGCCAGCCGACCGTTTGCGCTTAACTGTGGTTTTACCATGGCAGAAGCCAGCCAGTTTATCCTGTTGATGGATGACTCGCTGGCGCTTGAACTGGGCGCAGACATTATGGGCTCGGTACCGGATGTCTTTGTCAACGCTGACGGCTTCAAACGCTCGATTTCCGCGCCGGGTATTGGCAATTACATTACCCTGGGCAAGGCCGCGTCGCTGGTGCGTGACCTATTAGGGGAAAAAGCACTAAGAGAGCGCAGTTTTCTGCATGCCCACGGCACCAGCACGCCGAAAAATCGCACGACTGAGTCCCATGTGCTGGATGAAATTGCCCGTGCGAATGGCATTACCGACTGGCCAGTCGTCGCCATCAAGTCATTTATTGGCCACTCCCAAGGCTCGGCAGCGGGCGATCAGCTCGTAAGCGCGCTCGGCAGTTTTGCCCATGGCATATTGCCCGGCATCCCCACGCTTAATAAAGTGGCAGACGATGTCTACGCCGACCGGCTACGTTTTTTCCAAACCCCCATCGCCTTTAAGGCGGATGCTGCCTTTATTAACGCCAAGGGCTTTGGCGGCAATAACGCCACCGGCGTGGTGCTTTCACCCGATGTTACCGAGCGCTTGTTGCTCCAGCGCCATGGCGCCGATGCCATCAACGCCTGGAAAGCGCGTCGTGAAACTGTGCGCGCCCAGGCAGATGCCTATCTGGTTCAAGCGGATAGAGGCCACTATGCGCCGCGCTATCAGTTTGGAGAAGAGGTGCTGGAAGGGCCGGAGTTGGATATTCACGCTGACCGCATTCATATTCCAGGCTATGCCCAGGCGGTATCGCTCACCAGTGATAACCCCTTTGGTCGCATCAACGAGGAGCCCTCGGAATGAACACGCCGCGCGTCAATATTGCCGTGTACCCAGGCACTTTTGATCCGATCACCAACGGTCACATGGACCTTATAGCGCGTGGCGCGAGGATGTTCGAGAAGGTCATCATTGCCGTGGCAGAAAGCCCCGGCAAGCGGCCAAGCCTTGATTTAGAGGCCCGCATGTCCTTGGCTAAAGACGTCTGCGCATCGCTTGCCAACGTTGAAGTCGTGGGTTTTTCCAGTCTACTGACAACCTTTATGCGCGAACAAGGCGCCACCATCATTCTACGTGGCCTGCGTGGCGCTTCCGATTTTGAGTACGAACTTCAGCTTGCCAACATGAATCGCGCCCAAAACCCGGAGCTGGAAAGCGTTTTTCTAACGCCTGGCGTAGAAAATTCGTATATTTCCTCCACTATCGTGCGTGAAATTGCCAAGTTGGGCGGCGATATTTCACCACTGGTACCTTCCCAGGTCGCAGAAGCCTTGCGTAAGCACTACACTACGTAACCACTAACATTGTTGAGTAAAACACTCGGGTATTTCTTGCCGCTATTCCCGGGTGTGCCAGCCATTTGCGAGGTATGCCCATGGCACTGATGATCACCGATGAATGCATTAATTGCGACGTCTGCGAGCCCGAATGTCCGAACGATGCTATCTCGCCCGGCGAAGAGATTTACATCATCAACCCAAACCTGTGCACCGAGTGCGTTGGCCATTTCGATGAGCCACAGTGCCAGCAGGTTTGCCCGGTAGACTGTATTCCGCTTGACCCGGCACGCAAGGAAACGCAGCAGCAGCTGTTAGAGAAGTACCGCATTATTACCGCTGCCTAAGCGACGATCGCGTGCGTATATGGGCCATCGCATGGCCAATTATCCTTTCCAATATTACCGTCCCGCTGCTGGGCCTGGTCGATACCGCTGTGGTTGGGCATCTGCCCGATTCACGTTATCTGGCGGCGGTGACGCTGGGCGCCACTCTTTTCAGCTTTCTCTACTGGGGCTTTGGTTTCTTGCGCATGGGCACCACCGGACTGGTCGCTCAGGCTATCGGCCGTGAAAGTGATAGCGATGTGCGCCTGTTACTGGGCCAATCGCTGATCATTGCTGGGGCGATTGGTGCACTGCTGATTCTTTTCTCGTCACCGCTTATTTCCCTAGGGCTTTGGTTGCTGGACGGTAGCGAGGTAGCTACGCCACTGGCCCGTGAATATGCCGCAATACGCCTATGGTCGGCACCTGCCGTGTTGGCCAACTATGCAATATTAGGATGGTTTTTAGGCCAACAAAACTCTCGCGTTACGCTGATGATTTTGTTGCTGACCAACAGCGTCAATATCGTGCTCGACCTGTGGTTTGTGGTGGGCCTGGGAATGACCAGCAATGGCGTTGCCTGGGCAAGCGTTATTGCCGACTACAGTGCACTAGCGTTTGGCGGCTATTTGGTGACGCGCCAACTTAAAACGCTTTCTGGGCATTTATCGCGTGTACGCCTGCTGGCACTGTCGGCCTATACGGCCCTTTTCAATATCAACGCCAACCTGTTTGTACGCACGCTTGGCTTGCTGTTCGTCATGGCCTTCTTTACGGCTCAAGGGGCGCGCCAAGGCGATACGGTGCTGGCCGCCAATGCGGTGCTGCTGCAATTTATTATGCTCACCAGCTACGCCCTGGATGGCTTTGCCCACGCGGCAGAATCGCTGGTGGGTCGCGCCTTTGGTCGCCGTGACTGGCAGGAGCTTTCACTCATTGTTCGCAGGGCAGCGCAGTTCTCCTTTTGGACAGCGGCCGGTGCCTCACTGGGGTTTGCCCTTGGCGGCAATCAGTTGGTGGCACTTTTAACCGGGCTTGACGAAGTACGCACTGCGGCCGCGGTATACCTTCCGTGGATGGTGGTGATGCCGCTGATTGCCGTTTGGAGCTATCTTCTGGATGGCGTGTTTATTGGTGCTACCGCCGTGCGTGAAATGCGCAATAGTATCTTTATCGCCATGCTGGTTTACCTGCCGGCCTGGTGGCTGACCCAAGGGCTAGGCAATCATGGCTTATGGTTCGCTTTTACCCTGTTTATTACGGTGCGTTCGGGTGTATTGATTGGTTACTATCAACGCTACCGGCGCTCGCGTTGGCAATAAGCGTTTAAACCCGTCCTCCCGTTATTGGCTAGCTGCGCTATCGTTCTAAAGTACGACTTTAAATGTGAAAGCCATGGCGCATCGCCGTATATTAGCCATGTACTTCCTATAACAAACAAGAGAGCCCGTCATGCTAAAAATGATATCGAAACCAGCGGTTAAGCTGGTTGAGCGTTATCTCCCCGACCCGTATATTTTTGTTTTGCTACTGACGATCGTGGCGGCCGCTGCCGCCATTGCCGTGGAGCGCCAAACGCCCCTTGCGGTGATGCGCATGTGGGGAGACGGCTTTTGGGGCTTGTTAACCTTCTCGATGCAAATGCTGCTGGCCCTGGTAACCGGCTTTATGCTGGCAAGCTCACCGCCTGTGAAGCGTATCCTGCAAAAGCTTGCCGGAACGGCAAAAAGTGCCGGTGGCGCAATTATCCTGGTGACGCTGGTCTCGCTTGTGGCCAGCTGGATTAACTGGGGGTTTGGCCTGGTGGTGGGGGCACTGTTTGCCAAGGAGTTAGCTCGGTTGGTACGCGTGGATTACCGCTTGCTCGTGGCGAGTGCCTATTCGGGCTTCATCGTGTGGCACGGTGGCCTTGCGGGTTCCGTGCCGCTGACTATCGCCACCGAAGGACACTTCACTGCCGATGCGATTGGCGTGATTGGCACCGGCTCAACGATCTTCGCCTTTTTTAACCTGGCGATTGTTGTGTGTCTGTTTATCGTGGTACCACTGGTTAATCGGTTAATGCTACCCGACGAAAAAGACAGTGTGTATGTCGATAGCAAGCTGCTTGAAGATGCTCCCGCGTCGAAGGAGCGTATTACCCGCCCGGCGGAAAAACTCGAAAATAGCCTGGTACTTTCGCTACTGGTGGGCGTGCCAGGGCTTTTGTATCTGCTTGATCACTTTATTCTTCGGGGTGGCGGTTTAAACCTGAATATCGTGAACTTTCTGTTTCTGTTTTTAGCTATCGTACTTCATCGCACGCCACGCAGTTTGCTGATTAGCCTTAACGAAGCCATTAAGGGCGGCGCTGGCATCGTTATTCAGTTTCCGTTTTATGCCGGCATTATGGCCATTATGGTGCAGTCAGGCTTGGCCCAAAGCATGTCGGAGTGGCTAATCTCGTTTGCGACAGCAACCTCGCTGCCCTTTTGGTCGTTTATTAGCGCGGGCATTGTTAACCTGTTTGTGCCTTCCGGCGGCGGCCAATGGGCAGTGCAAGCGCCCGTGATGCTGCCAGCGGCCCAGGCGCTGGGTGCCGATATCTCACGGGTGGCTATGGCCGTTGCCTGGGGCGATGCCTGGACGAACTTGCTGCAACCTTTCTGGGCGCTGCCGGTGCTTGCCATCGCAGGCCTAAAAGCCAAAGATATTATGGGCTTCTGCCTGATTCAGCTGTTTGTCACCGGGGTGATTATTTCCATAGGCTTGGTCTGGTTCTAAGCTTTTATCTGCCCGCCCCACAGGGCGGGCAGCGTTAACCAAGGACACGTTATGTCAGATGCCGCACACACGGCCTTACCAGGACAGCATGAGCTGTCAATGACCGTACTAATGACGCCCGATATGGCGAACTTCAGCGGTAAAGTACACGGGGGCGCTATTCTTAAAAAACTGGATGAAGTCGCTTACGCTTGTGCCAGCCGCTATTCGGGCCACTATGTCGTCACCCTTTCCGTCGACCAGGTGCTATTTAAACAGCCCATTCACGTGGGCGAACTCGTCACTTTTTTGGCCTGCGTTAACCATGTTGGTCGCTCCTCAATGGAGATCGGCATTAAGGTGGTCGCCGAAGATATCCGTAATAAGCTCATCCGCCATACCAACAGTTGCTACCTCACCATGGTCGCGGTGGACCCTGACGGAAAACCCGCCAGCGTTCCCCCTTTGACGCTTACCACCCCTATTCAACAGCTCCGTTTTGAAAAAGCAGCACTGCGAAAAAAGCATCGTAAACAGGCAGAGCAGGAAGAAAAACTTACCCAGCAGCACTATCAGGCGCAGGCTTAACTGCCAGGCGCAGGCTTAATAGGCTAACCCGGATATTACGAGGCGTCGTAGGCAGCGGCCGAATCAGGTGGGCTAAGTGCTTGATGCTGCTTTAATACCCATTCACAAGGAGGTTACATGCCCACCAGACGGCGCTACCCACAATTGCCCAAGCCTGTTGAGTACGCTCATATTGGCTGGGATTTACTGATTCTCATCGCGGTGGTGCTTAATTTAGGGCTTTTGCTGTTTGATTCACTGTTTTTAATCGAGCCTGTTAACCAGGCTATTGCAGGCCTGGCACCCGCCTTTTATACATTTTATGACACCCAAGTCCATAGCCGCTTTTTTACGATTGATCTGTTCTTTGTCGCTTTTTTTGTTGCCGATGTTCTGCTGGGCTGGACCGTCGCCGTGGCCGAAAGGCGCTATCATCGCTGGTTTTTCTACCCCTTTGTGCACTGGTATGACGTTCTGGGCTGTATTCCATTAAGCGGTTTTCGCCTACTCAGAATACTGCGTGTGGTGTCATTACTTCATCGCTTACATCGTCTGCGGCTTATTAACATTACTCACTGGTCGATATATCAATTTTTCTTTAAATATTACGATATCCTGCTTGAGGAGCTTTCTGATCGTATCGCGCTACGGCTTTTGGGCAATGTACAGCAGCAAATTCTGTCCAGCGACTCGCTAACTGAGCGGGTGGTCGACCGAGTCATCATGCCGCGCAAAAAGCAGTTGATTAGTGAAATTGTGCAGCGTCTGGAAAGTACCGTGGGCGAGGCGTACCAACAAAATCGCACGCACGCGATGCAAGCCATTGATGAACTTGTAAGCCGCACGCTACGTGAAAGCCCCGAGATTCAGCGCTTGCACCGCCTGCCGATGGGCCAAACCGCCACGAATGCCATGCAGGCATCTATTAGCGGCGTTGCCCAACGGTTAGTGGATGAGCTTGCGCTGGGCATCCACTCTCCCGAGTTTAGGCAAGTGGTTGAACGCACCGCAGAGAGCGGCTTTAACAGCTGGCTGACCGTCGATGAAGGCAGCCAACGAATCACAGAATTGGTGCTTTACGATATGCTTGAAATGCTTAAAGAGCAGGTGAATCGCCAGCGTTGGAAGGATCGTTATGAATAGTCAGTGGGTTATTCTTGGGCCAGCCGCCCTTTACATGATGTCGATGACCCTAACGCCCGGCCCTAATAACATTATGTTGACCGCGTCAGGCGCCAACTTTGGCTTTAAGCGCACGCTGCCGCATATGGTGGGTATTGTCGGCGGCTGCTTTTTGCTGTTTTTCAGTATTGCTTTGGGGTTAGGCGTGCTGTTTGAGCGCTATCCTTCCCTACAGTTCGCCCTGCGCTGGTTAGGCAGTGCTTACTTGTCTACCTCGCATGGAAAATTGCCAGCGCGCCACCGCCTGATTTAAAGAGCAAGGCACACAGCGTACCCCTTACCTTCTGGCAGGCCGCCGCGTTTCAATTCGCCAATCCCAAGGCGTGGGTCATGGGGCTTGCGTTAATCGCGGGGTTTATTCCTGATCAGGGTTCAACCGTTGCAAACGCGTTAATCCTGGTGGGTTTTGTAGAGCTGGTTGCCTTCCCCTGTTTGGCGCTATGGGCGGGGTTTGGCATGGCGATCGGTCATTGGATTAAAAGCGACGGTGCCTGGCGAATATTTAACGTCACCATGGGAGTGCTCACCGCCGCTTGTGTAGTGCTGATATTGCGCTAACCGCAGCGTAAAGCTTCGACCGTTTCATTACTATCAACATGGATATTCAAGCGGTCCGGCCGGTGGTCCATAGTGGCCACATCGCCTGGACGTAGCACGCGCACCTGGCGCGACTGACTTTCGCTTTGCAACTGCGAAACGTTCGCTTCATCGAAGGCCTCGCCTATGGCGTAGCGAATTGAGGCGGTATCGCAGCTGTCCATGGATACCGGTTGGCCATTTTGATCGCCCGAACCCGACGTTCTAGCCGTGTCAGAACCGGCAGCGCATGCAGAAAGCAGAATAATGCCGCCGCTGGCGGCTAATAATTTCATGTACTGAAACCCATAAGTGGATCGCCACGTATTCATAAACCTACCCCGAATGATTATTAACCTGCAGGCCAAACACACAGTGGGCCAGGCAATTGCCTGGCCCACTCAACATCGTCAAGGGTTCATGGACCTTAGCTTGCGGCGTCCTGAACGGCCTGGCCGCCTCTTTCCACATCCTGGCCTGCGCCAGCCACCGTGTTACAACCGGCCAACGCGCCTGCTGTCATAAGTAGAATAAAACCAGTCGCTAAAAGCTTTTTCATTTGAGTTCTCCTTAACGTGTCTAGCAACAGCGCCTCTGGTAGCGCCTACCCTTTCCAAGGGGTACTTTTAGCGTAACAGTGTTTGGGTAATTTCGCCTGTTTTCCCGAAGGTTGCTCCCTACACCGCGTCATCTACCCAAAGCATCGGCTATCATATACACCATTGAAGACTACCTGGAGCGCGCCCTTTGAACGATTTCACTCTCGACCAACGTCTGGATGCTGACACCTTCCCCATCGCCGACCTGCCGCTTTGTCGTGTGCTGTTAATGAATGATGCGCGCTATCCTTGGGTGATTCTGGTGCCCCGGCTGAATAATATCAGCGAAGTATTTGAGCTTTCCGAGACTGACCAGGCCCAGCTATGGCAGGAAGCAACCCAACTGGGCAGCGTGATGAAAACCCTCTTCGAGGGCGATAAACTGAATATCGCCACCTTAGGTAACGTCGTCAAACAGCTGCATATCCATGTGGTCGTGCGCCACCAGGCTGATGCCACTTGGCCTGCGCCGGTATGGGGCAATGGCAGCGCCGAACCGTATGAGTTGGAGCCACTTGCCGACCTGCGCGATCAACTTATTGCGCATATTGACCGCTTAAACGCTTAGTTGCTGTCAGGGCCTTAAAAGCGGGCTGCTTTGCCTTGCGGGCGGCTCGCCAAGCAAGGGCGCCCCGGCGGGTTGAGAAACACTCGTTGTGACAAGCATAACGCCCAATAGAACAATCAACATGCCGCCGGCCAGCGCCGCCCAACCCACCGCTTTATGCGCCGACTGAGAAGCGTGCTGCTGCCTGGCTAAACGCCGCGTTGCCCAGCGGCGTGCAAACACGCTGGCAAGCGCCAGCGCCGACACCGTCATTCCTGTACCCAGCGACATGGCCAGTACCGATAAAACGCCAATATAAAATTGCCCCAATAGGCTGGCGGCGCCGAGTAAAAGTACCGCGCCACTGCAAGGACGCATACCAATCGCGCCGACCGTCATGATGGCTGTACGCCAATCCAACGCCTGCTCGGGTTCAATATGATGCGCGCCGCCACAGCAGTGGTGGTGGCCATGACTGTGGTCGTGATTGAGATGATGGCTATGGCCATTGCCGTGGTCGTGCTGAACCGGATAAAACGTAATGGGCTGATAAGCACGGCGCAACTGCTTGTAGGCCCGAACGCATAGCCAAACACCCAATAGCGTTATGAGTAAAAAACTGGCCTGCTCAACCCAAACAACACTGCCCATGGCCTGACGCGTTAGCCACCCCAGGCCGTGAACCAGAATGGCCACCATGACAATGGCAGTCACGCCTTGCAACAGAGACGCGGCAAACGAAAGCCCTAATGCTCGCCGCACGGCGCCCCCATGAGAGGCCAGATACGTTGCCAGCACCGCCTTCCCGTGCCCAGGCCCTGCCGCGTGAAAAACGCCGTAACCAAAACTGACGCTCAATAATACCCACCAGGTGGCTTGAGAAGGTTCGCGGGCAAGCTCGGTAATCGCCAGCGTGAGCGAGCGGTTAAAGCTCCGCTGCCAAGCCAGCATCTGGTAGCTTGTGCCCTGTAATCCCCCTTCCCATAAAAATATCACTGCCCCAGCAGCAAGTGCTAATAGCGCAATCAGCATAATGGGCCTGCGCATAACGAGTGATCGCATAAAGCACTACCTTATTTCATACATTCATAGAATTCGTCGGGTCTGCAGCTTGTGATTAGCGGCAATCAACACGCCCTGTTTCGGCAAAAAACCGTCCAAGCCCTGGTTCGGCTTCCTCATCCTGGTCCAGCAGAGCAGCTTGCAGGACCAGCTCAGGGTCAGGTTCGGCGATTAAGATGCTTAGCTCGCAGGCAGGTTCCCCGTGCAGCACCAAGGCGTCGTCTTTAGGCTGGTTATTTTCTGACTCATGAACCATCTCGATATAATACGTTGGATCGTATATTTGATAATCAAGCACGTGGCCCGCCAAGGGTTGGGGCGTTTGTAGCGGGAGGATAAACGTAAAGCTAAGCCGCCCGTCATGCTCCCTGGCCGTGTATTCGGTTACCTCGCCCAATGCCAACGGCTCGCCATCCAGACGAACGTCTGTAAAGTAGTGCTGACCCGCAAGATTATCGCGTATTTCAGTGCCTAACCGGTCAAGCCCAACCTCCAGGCTAACGCCATCCACATGCTGGAGCTCTTCAAACACCACCAGGCTATAAAAAGGGTCCATCCGCCATGCGTGATGCAACCCGCGCACAACGCCCTCCTCGTCGGTCATGACTCGGATACTGAAATCAATCCAGCCATGCGGATGTGCGGTTGCAAGCGGGCTCATCAGCAAGCCGATCAATCCAGCGCCCAGCGCCCAACATTTGCCGCTATAAAAAGTACTTACTCTTTGATCACCACACTGCTTCACGGTGCTAATCCCAACGTTGCTTGTAAATCCACTAGCCACGGATCCAATAAATAAGGCGCCAATGGTTGATTGCCACGCCAAGCCATGACACTCACCTGGCTACCACTCCCGGCTTCACTCACCTGCAGTTGCAAACGGTATTCAGGCCAGCGGGCTAGCGAGGCTTCTGCACGCCCCAGGGTCAAATCGGCGTGGCGTACCACATACCCTTGCTTCATCATCAGCTCCACAGCGCTTCGAAACGTCGTATCGACCGAGGCTGGATAGACAAGCTCACGCGGGACAGACGGCGACGTCGTTGCACAGCCGGTAAGCCATGCACCCAAAAGCATCACGCCCACCCACCTGATATCCCAACGGCCTCGCCTCATAACCCTCTCCCGGTTGGCACCCTGTATTGCTCAAGCGCCGTTTGAAAGCGCTGACAAAAATCATCGTTGCTCGCGCTGTACGACTCCCGCATATCGCCCAGATGGTCGAAGCGGCGGATATCGCGCGAGATACGAATATGGTCGTCGTGGATCAACAGCGAGACCCGCTCGACCTCGACTGGCTGCTGTTGCAGCCCGCCCCCAAAGCCCATTCCGATGCCGATACCGCCGCCGCCTCCCAATCCAAACCCGCCGAAGGCACGTATGCCGCGCCCATAACCGTAGGCGTTATCATAAGGGTCGTAATAGCCACGCAGCGCTTGGGTGCGGCTAGCAGTGACCAAGCCTAACGTCGCATCCGTCGAATTCAGTTCAAATCCCGATTCGGTGAGTAGCGCAACGCTTTGGCGAAGCACTTCTTGGGAGTCTCTTTCAGCACTGTTAGAAAAATAGCAGGCCGCTGAGGGGGCAGGCTCGGCCTGGGGCAGACGGTCTGGCGTCACCTGGCAGCCAGCCAACGCCAGCAGGCAGATTAAGCTAATCGGTATCGACTTCATGTTAGATCCTCGAGCGATGATCACAACTAGTCTATCAGCAAGCAGCGCGTTAAGCTCCTCTCATCATTACAATAGATTAGAGACCGTCATTTGCGGAGGTTGTGCGATGAATATCCTGCTTTGCCCCGATAGTTTTAAAGACGCCCTAAGCGCTGAATTAGCAGCCAAGGCGATGGCGAAAGGCGTACGTAGTGCGGTCCCCGACGCGCAAACACACTGCTGCCCGTTGGCTGATGGTGGCGAAGGAAGCCTGGATGCATTAATTGCCGCAACCGGTGCCAAGCGGTGCTATCAAACGGTTCACGATGCACTTGGACGCCCCCGCGATGCCGCTTGGGGTTGGCTTAGCGAACAGCGTACCGCGTTTATAGAACTGGCAGAAGCCAGCGGATTACAACACTTAAGTCCTCAAGAGCGCAACGCGCTACAAACCTCCACCTTTGGGGTAGGCGAGTTATTTCTCGCAGCGCTTAACCAGGGCGCCAAAAACGTACTGCTACTGCTGGGAGGAAGCGCCACCAACGATGGCGGCGCTGGTATGCTACAAGCCTTGGGCGCCAGGCTTCAGAATGCACATGGCAAGCCACTTGCGCCAGGCGGTGCTGCGCTTGCAGGCCTTGAATTGCTGGATATTTCTGGGCTGGACCCACGCTTGTCCTCACTCAACGTGGAAGCAGCGGTAGATGTGGATAACCCGCTGCTGGGTAAGCGGGGCGCCAGTGCGGTATTTGGCCCTCAAAAAGGCGCCTCCCCTGAAGAGGTAGCTCAGCTTGACCAAGCGCTTGCCCGCTTTGCCGATATTTGCGCCAGCACGTTGGCGCATGACTACCGAGACCTACCCGGCGCAGGTGCCGCAGGCGGAATGGGGTTTGCAGCCAGCGCGTTTCTTAACGCGACGCTGAAACCGGGCATCGAATTGATTATGCAGCACGCAAATATGCCCACTCTGCTCAATAACGCCGACCTGATTATTACCGGTGAAGGACGGCTGGATGGGCAAAGCATGTCGGGTAAAACACCTATTGGCGTTTCTCGTGCGGCCAAGCGCTTGGGTAAACCCGTGGTTATTTTAGCAGGCAGCTTGGGCAATGGTTGGCAAGCCTGTCTTGATGAAGGTGTAACCGCGGCCTTTGCCTTGGCCGATGGCCCCATGACGCTGGAGCAGGCTTTACCCAGAACAGCCGAGTTGCTGGCGGCACGCTGTGAAACAATTATTCGTTTATGGGTAACCCCGGCGGTCACTTGAAAAATATCTCGAACGGCAGTATTACTATAGTTAGGCAGCCTTCGTGAACGCCACGTCGATACATGGTCCGTTTTAAGATCCCGTTATTAAAATTGGGCGGTGTTGCTGTCACGGTAATGTCATAACGCTATGAGTACGATGCAAAAAACCTGTTTTGCAATGTTCCAGCAGCGTTTTATGCTAATCAAACGATTTGATAGCCGTGCTACACGGCTCCAACAAGGAGAGACAGTATGACCGATACCAATAGCATCGGCCTTCATGAAGGCAGTGCCAGCCAGCTTGCCGAGAAACTCAACCACCTGCTGGCGAACTATCAGATTTTTTACATGAACGTGCGCGGCTACCACTGGAACGTGAAGGGTAGCGACTTTTTTGAACTGCACGTCAAGTTTGAAGAGTTTTACACGGACCTGCTGACCAAGGTCGATGAAGTAGCCGAACGTATCCTCACCTTGAGCCACAAGCCGGTGCACGCTTACAGTGACTACGCCACGCTTTCGCATATTCAGGAAGATAAAGACGTACACGAGGGCAAAGCCTGCGTTAACGGCATTATCAAAGGCTATCAAACTCTGATTGAGCTACAGCGCGAAGTGCTCTCACTCGCCTCTGACGCTGACGATGAAGGAACGGCCTCGCTTGTCAGCGACTACATTCGCGAGCAGGAAAAAACCATCTGGATGCTGAATGCCTATCTCGGTAAGTGATAAGCGCTCTTCTCAGCGATAGATGCAAAAACGGCACCTTCTCGGTGCCGTTTTTGTTTAGCTGAGACTAGCCTTTCTGAGCGAGGTCTTCCATCAACGCGCGCAGCATACGCCAGAACTCATCGACCGATGCAAGCTCCACCCGCTCGTCCGGGGAATGAGCCCCACGAATCAGCGGGCCAAACGATATCATATCCAAGTGGGGATATTTACTGCCCAGAATGCCGCACTCAAGCCCCGCATGAATGACTTTAACAGCGGGTTCTTTCTCAAACAGCGCGGCATGGCGTTTGTTAAAAATCGCTAACAGCGCACTGCCAGGGTTCGGCGCCCAACCGGGGTAGCTATTCTCGACACGGACACGTGCGCCAATCAACCCAAACAGTGCCTCAAAACGGTCGGCCAAAGCGATCATTGCGGTATCGTGCAAAGAGCGCACCAGCGCACACAGATGCAAACGCCCCTCTTTCAGGCTGAGTACGCCCAGATTATTGGACGTTTCAACAACACCGGGCACATCAGCGCTCATGCGCTCGACGCCGCAGGGCGCTGCGTGAAGCGCGGCCACCAACATGGCACTGGCGTCCAGGGTTAGCGGGTCTACTGACGCATTATTCACCGCACGCGTTGCCGTCAGCACCAGACCGCTATCGCCACTACCAAGCTCGGCACGCAGGGTACTTTCCAGCGCTTTTAGCGCGTCGAAGGCGGCATCCATTTCGTCAGCGGGCAAGGCCAGCTGAGCAAACGCTTCACGAGGAATCGCATTACGCAGCGTGCCGCCGTGGTAGCTAACCAGCCGCCCATCAAACCCCTCAAGGGTACGCAGCGCACGCACCAGCAGGCGATTGGCATTGCCCAGCGGCTTGTGGATATCCATGCCTGAATGGCCGCCTTTAAGGCCTGTCAGTGCAATCTCGACCAGTTGCTCATCGTCGCGTAGCTTGGCAACGGGTAGCTGGGCATCCACCACCACATCGCCACCGCCCGCGCAGCCGATATACACTTCACCGCGGTCTTCACTGTCCAGGTTAAGCAGCAATGAGCCTTTCAGCCAGTTCTCTGCCAGGTTCAGCGCGCCTCCCATTGAGGTCTCTTCTTCCAGAGTAAACAGCGCTTCAAGCGGGCCATGAGTAAGCTCTGCATCCTCTAGCACGGCAAGAATAGCCGCTACGCCCATTCCGTTGTCAGCCCCGAGCGTCGTACCCTCAGCATGCAGCCAACCATCGGCGACGTAGGTGCTTATTGGATCACGCGAAAAATCATGGGCGCTGTCAGCATTGGCCTGGGCCACCATATCCAGATGGCCCTGCAAAATAACCCCTGGGGCGTGTTCACAACCAGGTGATGCCGGCTTACAAATGCGTAAATTGCCAAAACTATCGCGGTCGTGAGCAAGCCCTTGAGCATCGGCCCAGGCTTCTAGTATCGCGACCAACGCAGCTTCCTGGCCAGAAGGGCGCGGCGTATTACACAGCGTACGAAAATGGCGCCAAACGATAGGCGGCGTTAACGCGTCTAAATGTGCGTTCATAAAAGCTCTTCATTATCGGTAACCGACCCACTTTACTCCTCAAGGCGACGAGGGAAAAGCATGCATTGATGCCACCTGCCCCACCGCTTGGCGTAGTGCACGAACGGACGCATTATGCGCAGCGGCTAAAGGCTGGTTTTGAAAGGCCCACGCCGCCAGTTGGTGATGCGCGGTTGCCATGCCTGATGAGGGCACGTGGCTGGCTTCTCGCGCCAGCGCTTGTAGCGCAGGCCGCGCCAGCGCCGGGTCACGATGCGCATAGGCGACATCGTTGATGGCTTGGCGCTCCTTTGCGGTTAGCGGTGCAGAAGGCAGCCCGCGTAGTAACAGTGTGACTACCTCGGCGGGCAGCGTGGTTAATTCAAAGGCCAGCAAGCTGGGCAGCGCTGCGCTGAACCCTGCCGTTAACGAATGCAGTACCGCGCGCCCCTCAACGTTCAGCGCTTTGGCAACCATCACCGCAAATTCCCCGGTAGCCGCTTCACGGGTGATGCCCAGCCGCACGGGCTGAAACCCTTGGGCAAGCCAGAAGCGTAGTAGCGACGCTTCGGCGCCGAAGGTGGCGCCATAAAGCGCAATGCCTTGCTGCGCGGCCTCCTGAACATCCTCGGCAATAAGCTGTTGCCCCAGTCCTTCCCGGCGGCGCTCTGGATGAGTGGCGATACGCACGACACGCCGCCAACGGGCGGTCAGTGCTGTACGGCTGCCCATGTGGGCGGCCAGCGACTGCGCCATCAAATGCCCTTGCGGGCGGCGCTCTCCCCGTGCGACTTGCTCGGCAAGCGAGGCATCAAAACCGCCCTCTTCTCGTGCCACCAGAACCGCTTGAGGGGCATGTTTGTGCCCCAGTAGACGCAGCGTGGTTCCGGGTCCGTCTAACAGCTGACGCACGTCACTTGGAGAGGTCCGGTAGTGAGACTGCACCAACAGGCCAAACAGCGCTTCAAGAGCAGCTTCCTCCTGGGCAAGGCAGGCACGTTCGAGTGTATATGAGTTATCCGCGTAATTGTCACGTTGCCCCAAGGCTGGCAAAGGCGCCTTGAGTAGCAGCAACCGGTTTATGGCGGCTTCAAGAGGATCACCGGCATTCCAACGGATGGGGGTGTCCAGCGTCAAGGCTTTCCATTGCGGCGTCAGCCGGGTCAATACGTCTTTAAAGCGCAAGGCAAACCCTCGCCCCGAACCTTCGTAGCCATCAACGGTGGTCGCAAACGCAATACGTGGAAACGCCGCCAGCCACTGACCCAACAAGGCAGCAGGAATCGCCGCGGCTTCATCCACCATTAAATAGCTGCCATCACCTCCCAACTGTTTGGCCGCAACCTGCTCGGTAAGTACATCCGGGGGCAAAAAGCTCAGCTCGCGGTTATCTGCGAGTTGAAAACGTCCTGGGGCGATGCGCGCTCCGTCAGGGCACAGGGCTTCAAGCCGAGCGAACAGACTCTCCACGGCGCTTAACCTGGGAGCCGTCACAATGATATTCGAGGTTCCATTTTCTAAAAGCCGTGCGCAAGCGATCCCAAGCGCGGCACTTTTACCCCGCCCACGATCAGCGGTAATCACCACCGGGCGGCGGCGCTTCAAACGTACAAGCTGGGCAACGATAGCCGATTGATCCGCCGTGAGACACGCGCTATCGCTAACGCTCTGTGGACAATTCGTGCTGGCGGGTAAACGGGGAAGCTTTGGCACTCCAGGGGCATGCCAAGGGATGACATCTGTACGCTCATAAAGCAGGCGAGCCAATCGCGCCAGATAGTGCGACGTTAACTGCTCCCAGTGCCAAGGGTGGTCAGCAAAACGCGCGTAATCCGGGTCCGGATGACGGCCCCAAGGCTTGGGAGTAATAAGCACCAGCAAGCCTCCCGCTGTCAACGTGCCTGCCAGCGCGCCTAGCGCGTCAGGATCAAAGCCCGCCTCGCCACTGGCATCCAGCACGATGAGCTGATGCTCTGCACCTAAACGCGTGCGCGCCTTACGGGGCGTTATCCAAGGCGCAACGGGCACATCATCGGCCTGATGAGCAACCCATAAGGGTGCTGTCCAGTTAGCAGCCTGCCACAGCCGATGCGCGTGGGCACGGCATTCGCAAGGCCTACCGGTTAGCCATACCAGTTGACGCCAACGCCTCCTCTCCAGCCGCTTGGAATGGGCAACTAGCGTTTGAACTGGCCGTTCACTAGCCATGCCTAACGTTTCCGTCAGCTCGCTTGGTGGTGATAACCCTGGCATCAAGACTCCTGACACGCGTTATTGCTTAAGTTCTTGCTTAAAATAATGCTCGAAAAGTAGGTCTATTTTCGCCGTTTTTCCCTTTTGCACAACACTCATTGGCTAAACAGGGCGCGGAGTATCTTAACGAGGGGTTGGGCGCGGAGATAGCTGCAGCCACACTACCCAAGTGATACTATTTACAGCTGTTATTTTTTCGCATTGACGAGTCAGCCTGCCAGCCTCGTCTTAGGAGACAACGACGTGCCCATTCCCGCTCGCCGTTCACGATTGGCGCTACTCGCTGACGGTATATCCCGCTTTAGGCTATCACTCACACCCTGGTCATGTGCGCTGTTCTTGATTGCGCTGACGGTGGCACTGCCGATTCTGGTCGTCTTGAGCTATATCTTTGTGCCGACTGAAGGCGTCTGGCAGCACTTGGCGAGCACCGTCTTGAGCCGCTATCTGTCGAATACCTTTTGGCTTGTGCTCTGGGTGGGGCTGGGTACGTTAATCCTGGGCGCCGGCAGCGCCTGGCTGGTGGTGATGTGTCGCTTTCCAGGCAAACGAATCTTTGAATGGGCGCTTTTATTGCCGCTGGCGGTGCCGACCTATGTTATCGCCTACGCTTACACGGATTTTTTGCAGGTGGCAGGGCCGCTACAGAGTGCGCTTCGAGGATGGTTTAACTGGCAGTATGGCGACTACTACTTCCCCAATGTACGTTCGCTAGGCGGCGCCGCAACGCTGATCACGTTTGTGCTGTATCCCTACGTTTATTTGCTCGCCCGCGCCTCCTTTCTTGAGCAATCGGTATGCGTACTCGATGTAGGGCGCACGTTGGGTCGTGGCCCTTGGCATCTGTTTGCAAGCGTTGCTCTACCGCTGGCGCGCCCCGCCCTGGTGGGCGGCGTTTCGCTGGTACTGATGGAAACCCTCAACGAGTTTGGCGCGGTGCAGTTTTTTGGCGTGGATACCTTTACCACCGGCATCTATCGCACCTGGTTTGGGCTGGGCGAACCCGTGGCAGCCGCTCAGTTGGCGGCCTGTTTGCTGACGTTTGTGATTGTACTGGTGCTGCTGGAGCGCTTCTCGCGCGGGAAGCGGCGCTATTTTCATACCACCAACCGCTACCAGCAGTTGCCTGAGTATCGCCTGCACGGTTGGCGCGCCCTCGGCGCAACGCTCGCCTGTTTGCTGCCTATCGTCATCGGCTTTTTATTGCCCAGCGGCATTCTGCTGAACCTTGCCATTCAGCATGGCGACGCCCTGCTGGGCACGCGCTTTATCCGCTTCGCTACCAACAGCTTAAGCCTTGCCACAGTAGCAGCGTTGATTGCCGTGGGCCTGGCGGTGCTGTTGAGCTATGGCGTCAGGCTACATAATTCGCCCGGCGCCCGGCTATTTACCCGAATCGCCGCCATGGGCTATGCCATTCCCGGCTCGGTGGTGGCGGTGGGTATCTTGATTCCCTTTGCCTGGCTGGATAGCACGCTGAATACGTGGCTACACGCCCACTACGGAAAAATTATCGGCCTGGTGTTTAGCGGCTCGGCGTTTATTTTAATTTATGCCTATGTCGTGCGCTTTTTGGCCGTGTCATTTAATGCGGTTGAGGCAAGCCTGGGCAAAGTGACTCCCAATATGGACGCCGCCTCGCGCACTTTAGGCCAAACCGCAGGTGGCACGCTGCGCCGTATTCATACGCCGCTGATGCGTAGCAGCCTGCTGGCCGCCGGAATTCTCGTGTTTGTGGATGTAATGAAGGAGCTGCCCGCGACGATTATCCTGCGGCCGTTTAACTTCGATACTCTGGCGGTGCGTGCTTATAGCCTGGCGTCTGATGAGCGCTTGGCTGAGGCCTCCACCGCGTCGCTGGCTATTGTGGTGGTCGGCATCTTGCCGGTGATTCTGCTTAGCCTGGCCATGCGCCGGGCTCGGCCCGGCAGCCATACTCAGTAAGTCTACCTAGGCTTCATCCTGAAAAACAAACACCTGAGAGTGGTCCAGGTCGATATCAATCGGCTGGCCCTCCTGGGGCAGAAAGACGCCAGGCACGCGGGCATGTAGATGCGCCTCCTGGCCATCAGCCCCGTGGGCGCACAAATGAATGAGGCTGGAGCGCCCGAGTAACTTTGCCATGACCACGTGGCTATGGCGGTGGGCGGCTGCGGGCAAGTCGCGTTCCTGAAGCCGCAGCGCCTCAGGGCGAATCATGATCCGCGCCTTACTGCCTTCGGGCAGCCAGCTGGCATCTATTTCACCTACCGGGGTCTGCACACGGCCCTGCTTAACCGTGCCGCTGAGTTCATTTACTTCACCAAAAAAGGTCACCACAAACGGATCGACCGGCGTGCAGTAAAGCTCACGTGGCGTGCCCGTTTGAATAATTCGGCCATCGCGCATGAGGGCAATTCGGTCGGCCATAAACATGGCTTCTTCGGGGTCGTGGGTCACCAGTAACGTGGCTGACCCCAGTTTCTTCAACACGTGCAGCGTATCGTCGCGAATACGGTCACGCAGGCGTGCATCCAGGCTCGAAAAGGGTTCGTCGAGCAGCATCAGCTTGGGTGTTGGCGCAAGCGCCCGGGCCAAGGCGACGCGCTGTTGTTGCCCGCCAGACAGCATGTGCGGGTAGGTATCGATATAATCCGCCATCCCCAACTGAGTCAACAGCTCGACCGCGCGTTCACGGCGCTGACGTGCGGGCAACTGTTTGAGCCCAAAGGTGACGTTTTCCAGCACGCTTAAGTGAGGGAAAAGCGCCGAGTCCTGAAATGCCAGGCCGACATTACGCTTTTCCGGCGGAAGGTGACGCTGGCCGGGTGACGCGACGGCCTGCCCTTCCAGGCTAACGCTACCTTGTTGAAGGGCTTCCAGCCCCGCGGCAATACGTAATAGCGTGGTTTTACCGCATCCCGATGGCCCCAGCAGGCACACGACTTCTCCAGGGGAAATCTCTAACGAGACACCTTTCACCACTTGGTTTGCCGCATACGTATGGTGAACATCGTGTAGCGAAAGCGCCTGTAGCGTGGCGTTATCGGGAGCTGATACGGTTACTGCCATAATGTCACCATGTTCTCGTTGAACCAGCGTCTCACTTAGCCAGCACTTTTGGCGTGCTGCTCGGCAGACTGCGTTGAATATCAACACCATTGTATTTTTCATTCGCTTGATATGCACGCAGGGTTGCACAACCACGAACACCTTGTTCTTTTTTCCCTTGACGCGGGTACTGCGAAAGTATTCAATATTAAAACTTAATGCAACTTATTCTCATAATCATTTAGGACGCTAACTATATGAAAACAACACGTCTTTCAGTCGCTATCGCCGCCATTTTTGCGGGCGCTGCTGTATCAAGTACAGCACTTGCCGATTCGGTTAACATTTACTCTGCCCGCCACTACGATTCGGATGAAATCCTCTATAAAGCGTTCACCGACGAGACGGGCATCGAAGTGAACGTTCTGGAAGGCGACTCCGATCAACTGATGGAGCGCATGCAGCGTGAGGGCATTGCCAGCCCCGCCGACGTCATGCTGACGGTTGATGCGGGCCGTTTATGGCGCGCCGAGCAGGATGGCCTGTTCCAAAGTGTGGATTCTGAGGTACTGAGCGAGCGTCTGCCGGAGTCAATGCGCCACCCTGACAATTTATGGTTTGGCTTTAGCCAGCGTGCACGGGTAATTTTCTATAACCGCGATAACTTCGACCCCAGCCAAATCGAAAGCTACGAAGATTTAGCCGATCCTCGGTTTGAAGGCCAGCTGTGCATTCGCTCCTCCAACAACATCTATAACCAGTCGCTGCTTGCCTCCATGATTGAGCATCACGGTGAAGAGGGTGCCGAAGAGTGGGCCCAGGGCGTGGTTAACAACCTGGCACGTAACCCCGAAGGTGGTGATACTGACCAGATTCTTGGGGTCGCCAGTGGCGAGTGTGACTTGGCCGTTGCCAACCACTACTACTATGTTCGTATGCTCCATTCCGACAACGAGTCTGACCGTGAAGCAGCGCGCAAGGTGGGAGCAATTTTCCCCAACCAGAACGACCGTGGCACCCACGTTAACGTTGGCGGTGCAGGCCTGGTAGCCAATGCGCAAAACCCGGAAAACGGCATTAAATTCCTGGAATTCTTATCATCTGATGGCGCCCAGGAAATCTTCGCCGAGCGTAACTATGAGTTCCCGGTCGTCGAAGGAGTCAAGAAAGACCCGGTATTAGAGTCATGGGGTGACTTCAAAAAGGATGAGCTGAATATTAATGTGCTGGGTGAGAATAACCCCGAAGCCATTCGTATTTTTGACCGCGTCGGCTGGCGCTAAGCCCTCCCCCACGCAAACAAAACGGCCCGCCATTTGGCGGGCCGTTTTCATGTAAGCACTGTTTACATTTAGTGGGCTTCATCCCAGTTGGCACCGCTTTCGGCTTCAACAATCAGCGGTACTTTAAGCTCAGCGGCGGCTTGCATACGCGTTTGCACTTCACCAATAAACGCTTCCACCTGCTCTTCTTTCACCTCAAACACCAGTTCATCATGTACTTGCATGACCATCAGCGCATCGAACTCGCCCTCTGCAAGCCAAGCGTCCACGTCGATCATGGCCTGTTTGATGATATCCGCGGCGGTGCCCTGCATGGGCGCGTTGATCGCGGTACGCTCGGCGCCCTGACGGCGGTTGCGGTTTTGCGAGTGGATTTCCGGCAGGTACAGGCGGCGCCCCAGCACGGTTTCCACAAACCCATCTTCCGCGGCCTGGGTGCGAATCCGGTCCATATAGCGAGCCACGCCTGGGTAGCGGTCAAAGTAGCGGTCGATATAAGTTTGCGCCTGATTGCGCTCGATATGCAGCTGGCGCGCAAGGCCCCACGCGCTCATACCGTAAATCAGCCCGAAGTTAATCGCTTTAGCACTACGCCGCTGGTCACTGGACACTTTGTCCAGCGCGGTGCCGAAGACTTCCGCAGCAGTGGCCGTGTGGATATCGCGATTCTCGGCAAACGCTTCCAGCAGGCCCTTATCTTCTGAAAGGTGCGCCATGATGCGCAGCTCAATTTGCGAGTAGTCGGCGGCAACGATGCGATAGCCAGGCCGAGCAATAAATGCTTGGCGAATCTTGCGCCCCTCCTCGGTGCGGATCGGAATGTTCTGCAGGTTCGGGTCCGATGAAGAGAGACGACCGGTGGCGGTGACCGCCTGGTGATAACTGGTGTGTACCCGGTTATTTGCCTTGTTGATCAAGCGCGGCAGCTTATCGGTGTAGGTGGACTTCAACTTGGAAAGCCCGCGATGCTCCATGATGACCTTGGGCAGCGGGTAATCCAGCGCCAGCTCCTCAAGCACCGCTTCGGCCGTTGATGGCGCGCCTTTGGGTGTTTTCTTGAGAACAGGGATCTTCAGCTCATTAAACAGAATTTCGCCTAACTGCTTGGGCGAGCCCAGATTAAACTCACGCCCGGCCAGGTCAAACGCTTCAATTTCCAGTTCACGAATGCGCTTATCCAGCTGTTGGCTCTGCGCGTGTAGGCGCTCAGCATCTATCGCCACGCCGTTACGCTCAATGCGGGAAATCACCTTGATCAGCGGCAGCTCCAGGTGATCCAGCACCTGGGCCAGGCGCCCCTCTTTATCTACCTGCGGGCGCAACACATCGTACAAGCGCAGGGTAATATCCACATCTTCACAGGCATAAGGTGCTGCCTGCTCTAACGCTATCTGGTTGAAGGTCAGCTGCTTGGCGCCTTTACCAGCGATCTCTTCAAACGAGGTGGTTTTCTCGCCCAGGTACTTAAGTGCCAGCGAATCCATGTCGTGGCGCGTTGCCGTGGAATTCAGTACATAAGAGGCCAGCATGGTATCGGCCAGCGTTCCAGCAACGATAATGTCGTAGTTGGCCAATACGGAAATATCGTACTTGAGGTTCTGGCCAATCTTGACGATCTTTTGATCTTCGAGCAGCGGTTTAAGCGCAGCTAAAACCTTGGCTCTATCCAACTGAGCGGGAGCATCCAAATAGTCGTGGGCCAGCGGAATATAGGCCGCCTCGCCAGCGTCGAGCGCCAGGCCAATTCCCACAATTTCTGCTTCCATGTAATTCAGGCTGGTCGTTTCCAGATCAAAACAGAACCGCTTGGCGCTTTTTAAGCGCTTGAGCCAAGCGTCCAGTTCGCTTTGCTTAACGATGACATGGTCCTGGCGCTCTTGACGGCTGGCTGGCTGCGCATCACTGGTTTCCTCAGCATCCTCAGGTACCGGTTCGCCGCCTTTTACGTCATCCACGCCTTCATCTTTTCCCTCCAGCAGTTCAGCCAGCCACTGCCTGAATTCAAGCTCTTTATAAAGCGCAACCAGCTGTTCGCGATCCGGGTGCGCAATATCTAAATTATCCAGCCCAACCGGCAGATCGCAGTCGACTTTGATGGTGGCGAGCTGATAGGAGAGATAGGCCTGCTCACGGTGCTCTTCAAGCTTTTTGGATAACGTTTTGGCCCCACGAAACGAGAGCGTTTTAACCCGCTCTAAATCCCCGTAAATGGTGTCCAGCCCGCCGCCCATTCCCTGCAGCAGCCCCAAGGCGGTTTTCTCGCCCACGCCCGGCACGCCCGGGATGTTATCGACCTTGTCGCCCATCAAGGCGAGGTAATCGATAATCAGAGCAGGCGGCAAACCAAACTTGTCTTCCACACCGGTCTCATCCAGGGTTTCATCCTTCATGGTATTAACCAGCGTGATATGCGCATTCACCAGTTGCGCCATATCTTTATCGCCGGTGGAGATCACTGCATCCCGACCCGCCTGCGTGGCACGGTGCGCTAACGTACCTATCACGTCATCCGCCTCCACGCCGTCAATGCATAAAAGCGGCAAACCAAGCGCCTTTACGCAGGCATGCAGTAGGGCAACCTGGCTGCGTAAATCATCCGGCATCGGTGGGCGATGCGCCTTGTAGTCTTCAAAGAGCTCATCACGGAAGGTTTTGCCCGGCGCATCAAACACCACCGCCATTGGGCTTTGCGGATAATCCTTTATGAGCCGTTTGAGCATGTTCAGCACGCCCTTAACGGCTCCCGTCGGTTGGCCATTAGAGGTTGTTAACGGCGGCAGCGCGTGGAAGGCACGATACAAGTACGAGGAACCATCGACGAGCACGATCGGGGCACGGGCCATAACCAATATCCATTGCAAAAAAAGTATAGGGTCATGATACGCGCTAAGCGCCAGCGGCTGAAATAAACT
Source organism: Halomonas sp. AOP7-E1-9 (assembly GCF_052376035.1). Taxonomy (NCBI): domain Bacteria; kingdom Pseudomonadati; phylum Pseudomonadota; class Gammaproteobacteria; order Oceanospirillales; family Halomonadaceae; genus Halomonas; species Halomonas sp. AOP7-E1-9. The sequence continues at coordinate 5,314 of NZ_JBQSVC010000002.1, read as the reverse complement.
GGCGGATACAAATACGCTTAAGCGCTTAACAACGCTGCCAACTCAGCCAGCAAGCCGCTACAATAATCAGCTTAGCAACCTGGGCGAGACTTTCATGGCTGTATTCACCCCGCTTAGCGACGCACAGGTCGCTACGTTTTTAGACAACTTTGATGTTGGTGGCTTTGTGTCTCTGCAAGGAGTCGCGGGCGGCACCGAAAATTCAACGTTTTTTGTTACCACGCAGCGCCGAGAACTGGTGCTCACCCTGTTTGAACAAGGTGAACATGAAGAGCTGCCGTTCTTCGTCGACCTGCTGGACTACCTGGATGAACACCGTTTGCCAGTGCCAGGCCCGGTTCATGACCGCGATGGCATTGCACTGCACAGCCTGGCGAATAAACCGGCCCTGCTATTTCCGCGTATGCCGGGCCGTCATCCCGTCGCCCCTAACCTAGCGCAGTGCCGGGCGCTTGGGGATACGCTGGGGCGTTTGCATGTGATCTCACAGCACTTCTCCGGCCATCGCCCGAACCCCCGCGACTTGCACTGGCTACAGGCCATGCACCATAAAGTATTGGCGTACTTAAGCCCTGATGATCAGGCATTAATGAAAAACGAAGTCGAGGATTTTGAAAGCGCCTTCAGTCAGTACGCCAAGCTGCCCCAAGGGGCTATCCATGGTGACCTGTTTCGCGACAACACGCTGTTCGATGGCGACCAGCTTGGCGGCATCATTGATTTTTATAATGGCTGTACTGGTGACCTGCTGTTTGATCTCGCCATCGTGATTAACGACTGGGCATCAAATGAAGACGGCACGCTCAATGCAGAGCGCTATAATGCCTTGCTGGGGGCTTACCTGGCACGCCGACCACTCACCCACGATGAGCGTGACGTATGGCCGATAATGCTGCGCATGACGGCGCTACGCTATTGGTTATCGCGCCTGTTGGTCGTCTACGTTGACCCACCGGCTCACGATTTAACACCTCACGACCCCGAGCGTTTTCATACCATCTTAAACGCGCGCATTGCGTATGGCGCCTTACCTCTTCCTGAGGCTGACTTATGAGTGCAACGCAAAGTGGGTCAGCACTAAGTGCTCGCCGCACATGGAATATCGACCAATGGGGCAGCGGCTACTTTGATGTAGACGACCACGGCCAAGCTCTGGTACGCCCCCTAGGCAGCGACGCCGAAGGCCCTACCCTGCCCCTGCGTGAGCTGGTGATTCAGTTGCAGGAGGCGGGCCTACGCCTGCCTATTCTGGTGCGCTTTAGCGATATTCTGCACGACCGGGTTGAACAGCTGTGCGGCGCCTTTGATGCTGCCATGAGTGATATTGACTACCAGGGCGGCTACACGGCGGTTTACCCCATCAAGGTTAACCAACAGCGCCGCGTGGTCGAGGAAATTCTGGCGACTTCCGAGCGCGGTAATGGCCGAGTGGGCCTGGAAGCGGGCAGCAAGCCCGAGCTTCTTGCCGTGCTTGCTCTCTCGGGCGGCGGGTCATCGCTAATCGTGTGTAACGGCTACAAGGACCGTGAGTACGTGCGCCTTGCCCTGCTGGGCGAGAAGCTTGGCCACCGTGTTTACCTGGTCGTGGAAAAGCTCTCCGAGCTTGCGATGATCATGGAAGAGGCCCGGGAGCTGGATGTTACCCCGCGTATTGGCCTGCGTGCGCGCCTGGCCTCAGTAGGGAAAGGCAAGTGGCAAAATACCGGCGGTGAAAAATCCAAGTTCGGCCTGACTGCCAGCCAAATTCTGGAAGTGGTGGAAACGCTGCGCGCCCAGGACGCCTTGGCAAGCCTGCAGCTGGTGCACTTCCACTTGGGCTCGCAGATCGCCAATATTCGCGACATTCAGCGTGGCCTGCGTGAGTGTGCCCGCTTTTATCAGAACCTGATTACCCTTGGCGCACCGATTGATACGGTCGATGTGGGCGGCGGCCTAGGCATTGACTATGAAGGCACTCGCTCGCGCAGTTACTGCTCTGCCAACTACTCGATGCGTGAATATGCCCGTAACGTGGTGAGCGCCTTTGCTCAGCTGTGCGAAGAGTCCCATTTACCTCAGCCCCATTTAATCAGCGAATCGGGCCGGGCATTGACGGCCCACCACGCAGTGCTTATTACCAATGTGATTGGCGAAGAGCGCATTGATGATACGCCGCCCGAGAAGGCGCCTCGGGACGATATACAGGTTGATGCCCTGTGGCGCGTGTTCGACCAGCTTGCCACGCCTCAGGAGCCGCGCATGCTGGTCGAGGCCTGGCATGACCTCTTGCAGGCAGTAAGCGAGTTACAGGACAGGTTTGTGCTGGGCCTGAGCGATATCAATGCCCGTGCCGAAGGCGAGCGCCTGTATTTGGCCGCCTGTGCGCGTTTGCGCAGTCAATTGGATACTCGTAATCGGGCACACCGCGAAATTATGGACGAGCTCGCCGAGAAGCTGGCTGACAAGCTGTTTGTTAACTTTTCGCTGTTCCAGTCGGTGCCTGATGTGTGGGGCATTGAGCAGATCTTCCCGGTACTGCCATTAAGCGGGCTGAATCAACCCCCAACACGCCGTGCTGTCATTCAGGATATTACCTGCGATTCAGACGGACGTATCGACAGCTACGTTGATGGACAAGGTGTAGAAAGCACCCTACCCCTTCCCGAATGGCCCTCGGAAGATGAGCGCTGGCTAGGCTTTTTCCTGGTGGGGGCGTATCAAGAAATTCTGGGTGACTTGCATAACCTGTTCGGCGATACCGACTCGGTTGACGCCGCATTAAACGAGCACGGCGAGTGGGTGCTTTCCAATCCGCTGGCGGGTGATACCGTTGCCGATGTACTGGCCTACGTCAACTTTGACGCCAAGGAACTTATGCAAAAGCTGACTGAGCAGATCGTCAATAGCGATTTCTCAGAGCAAGAGCAGGAAAGCTTTGCGGCAAGCCTGCACGAAGGACTGGAAGGCTATACGTATTTAGAGTAACGCTATCGCCTTACTTTTTTGCCTTACTTTTCAGCACCAATAGAAAGCGTCCCCCCTGGATGACCAAGGGGCGCTTTCACTATGCAACGCTGGCTTATTCAGTAACAGTGGTTGTCACTTCCAGACCGCCGGTCAGCGTTAAGCGCAGTGATGTGCCTCGAGTTAATTCACCGACACCGGCGGGGGTGCCGGTTAAAATGACATCACCCGGCTCAAGCGTGAAATGACGGCTCATTTCCGCGACCAGCGAGGGAATCGCAAAGATCATATCCGAACCTTCCCCATGCTGGCGCGCTTCACCATCAACCTCCAGCGTAAAGGCCAGCGCATTCCAGTTGGGTACTCGGCTTAGCGGCAGGAACCTGGATAGCGGGCAAGACCCATCAAAACCCTTGGCGATCTCCCACGGGTGGCCCTTCTCTTTCAGCTTCGTTTGTACATCGCGTAGCGTTAAATCAAGCGCTAAACCAATACCCACAATCGCACGTTCCGCTTCATCCGGCGTCGCGTGGGTGAGGGTTTCCCCAACTAATAGGGCCAGTTCGGTTTCGTAGTGTACATCGCCTTGAGAAAAAGGCGGGCTCAGCGGCTGCTCTATATCCACGACACTCGTCGCAGGCTTAATAAATAACAGCGGCTCGCTGGGAACGGGATTATCCAGTTCTTTCGCGTGATCAGCATAGTTGCGGCCAACACATACGACTTTACCCAATGCATGGGGAAATGCCTGACCGTCAGTAAATTGTGGAACAAGACGCATGGCGGGTACTCTCCTTCTCATTATACGTGCCGCGTTCTTAACAACAGACGCAACAGTTTACCCTACCTATGTGCATGTTCCACAACCTAATACGAGGTTATCGTTCATCCTCCCAATCACTTATCGACTCGCCACTCATGGCCTGGGTCATGGGCTAGAAAGTCCGGACGCTGCTGCGGGGCCGCATATGGCTCGCGGCAGCGATTATCGGGGCGGTTAAAGACGAAGAATACGTTACTGCGCGGGTCCGGCGACAAGTTAGCGTTTGAGGCATGCAGTGTATTGCAATCAAACAGCAATAGCCCACCGGCCTTACCTTTCGGCGCTTCAATACCGTGCTCGGCGACCAGTTCAGTGAGAGCCTCTGGGCTTGGCACGCCCACTTCCTGCGCTTTCAACGAACGCTTATGGTTATCCACTGGCGTCTCCCCCATGCAGGGCACAAACTTCTTGTGCGAGCCAGGAATCAGCATCAGCGGGCCATTAAATTCGTGATTATCGGTCAGGATCAAGGACGCACTCACTGCATGCATGCCGGGCATACCATCCTCAGCGTGCCAAGTCTCAAAATCCGAGTGCCAGTTAAAGCCCTTACCGGCGAACCCCGGCTTGTAGTTAATGCGTGACTGATGCACATAAGGATCATCACCAATCACCTGCCGAGCGGCGCCCGCCACGCGCTCATCTCTGGCCAGTGCGCCCAAGCGTTCTGAAAGGTGGTGTACCGCAAACAGTGAACGAATTTCGTTACTTTCAGGCTCAGTAATACTGAAGTCTTTATCGCGGTAAGTATCCGTACTCATAAGTGCCTGCATCTCAGCACGTAGCTCATCAAGCTCACTACCGCTAATCAGATTCGGGATAAACAAAAAGCCTTTACGTTCAAATTCATCCAGTTGAGGTTCGCTTAAAGGCCCTGACAGGTGACGCCCTTTTACAACGGCGTCCTGACGCGCCTGCCAAAGTGCTTGAGGAGGCTGTGCCAAGCGCGATGGATAGGGATCATAAAATTTCGCATGTTGCGAAGAGGGCGAATCCGCTAACTCGCTGTAATGCTTATGGGCGGTCACATTATGAAAAGATAGATTGCTGACTGTCATCTAATCCACTCCTTGTATGATTAAATTTCAGACCAATGTCATTGCCATAACAAGGTAGCTAACTTATACGTCTCTGCAAGGCATAACACAGCCTTTATAACGTGGATTAAACCAACATCGCTTAAGCGATTTTTAACGGTTTAATAAAGTAAAACTTAACCAAACCCGTCAATCACTTACAACACCCAATCAACATTGACTGAAAACGCCAACCCTAAAGATAACAAACATTGAGTTTTCACGAATTATAAAAAAGATTTCTTACTGCTCTATCAAAGCCACCTTTCGTTATTTAAATGTCTGACCAGTTTTCATACTTGGACCGTAGCGATGGAAAACATCCTTGCCACCACATTGACGCTTTAAGGGATTATCAGCACTAACTTTAACACACTTTACCAACTCAAATCAGCCATGCGGTTTCATGCTATCCAAGCCATGCCAACAGCCCTCTCCAATGGAGAGGGCTTTAGAAAGTGGCAATTTCATT